>JBDTOW010000586.1:0-3936 GCA_039933075.1 Verrucomicrobiota bacterium
GGCTGGCGCGCTGGATTCTGGATCCGAAAGCGCTGCGTCCAACGGCGCACATGCCAAAGCTAATGCGCGGGCCGAAAGCACGGGAAGATTCGGAGGCGGCCGCTGCATTTCTCGCTTCGTTAAGATCCGCCGCCGCGGGCAAAAGCGTTGCGAGCAGCGAGCCGTCGGACGAGGACAAAGAAACCGGACGGAAGCTTTTTGAAACTCTTCACTGTATCGCCTGCCACACTGCTCCCGATGCGAGGGAAGCTGACGAAATGAAGATTTCTCTCAAACAAGTTCGCGAAAAGTTTTCGGAGGGCATGCTCGCGGCGTTCCTGCCAAACCCGGAGGCGCATTATGCCTGGATCCGTATGCCCCGTTTCAAACTTACCGCGGACGAAACCCGACAACTTGCCGGTTACCTCCATGCGAATGCCGACAAGCCAAAAGAAACCCGGACGCCCACGGACGGCACGATTATCGAACGCGGCAAGAATCTGGTGAAGACGAGCGGCTGCTTGAATTGTCACGGCCTTAAACTCGAAAATCAATTTTCCGCCAAATCTCTTTCTGAGCTGGGGCTCGACAAATGGAAACAAGGTTGCCTGTCGGCTTCGGAGGACGATGCCTCCAAAGCGCCACAATTCTCGTTCACGTCCGCCGAACGCGAAGCGTTACAGGCGTTCGCCGCCACCGACCGCTCGTCTCTGGCGCGTCACGTTCCGGACGAGTTTGCCGAGCGACAAATCCGCTTGTCCAATTGCCGTGAGTGTCATGGGAAATTCGAAGGTTTTTCGGCGCTGGATCTGGCGGGAGGAAAACTCAAGCCGGAATGGACGAAAGCCTTCATGTCGGGCGAAGTCGCGTACAAGCCGCGTCCCTGGCTCGATGCGCGTATGCCCGCCTTTCCGAAGCGGGCCGAAGCATTGGCCGAAGGAATGGCAATGCAACATGGTTATCCGTCGAAACCCCCCGCCGAACCGCCCGTCGATTTGGAGGCCGCAAAGGTGGGGCAGAAGTTAGTGTCGGCCGTTGGTGGTTTCTCGTGCATCTCGTGTCACGGAGCTGGTGAGATGTCCGCAACGCAGGTCTTCGAGGCGCCCGGCATCAATCTCGTTTATTCCGGTGATCGCTTGCTCAAGCCCTATTTCCAACGCTGGCTGCGAAGCCCGATTCAAGTTGATCCAGCCACCAGGATGCCGGCCTATTTCGATGAGGAGGGAAAAAGCCCGCTCGTGGATTTTTACGAAGGCAACGGCGCAAAACAGATCGAGGCAATCTGGCAGTACCTCAGGCTCGGCGACAAGATGCCGACGCCGCCAACGCAGTAAGTTGAAGTGGCTGATTTGGTCCGGCCCAGGAATTCTAATTTTGACCCGGAGCGCGGCTGTGTCGTCCCGACCAGCCGCAGCGCGTCCGCACAGTACAAAAATACCCAGCGTTTCTGCGGATCCACGCGATGCGGCTGGTGCTTCGCACGTGCTTCGCACACAGCCTTGGAGTTTGGACATTTTTCAACCCTGGACTGTTAGAAAGCTTCTCCCGGAGGGAGATTTGAAAATAGCCCGGCAGTTCACTGCCGGGTTCGAATTTACGGTTGCATACTGTAAAACGATCCCGGGAGAGCACGGTGCTGACCTAGTCTCGAAAGAGCAATATGACAATTTCGAATTGGCGCTCGAGTGGCGGATATCGCCCGGCGGCAACAGCGGCATCATGTACCATGTCACCGAGAGCTTTGATGAGCCGTGGCACACCTGTCCGGAGATGCAGGTCGTTGACGACGATAAACATGCTGACGGAAAAGATCCTGAAACCTCCGCCGGGTCCCTCTACGCTTTGATCGCGCCGACGAACAAAAAACTCAAGCCGGTGGACGATTGGAATCAGGTTTGTACTCGGCAGAGCGTCCGAAAGTTTGAGCGCACCGGCACTTGCCGACCTGCCGCAGAATGCAATTCTGCGTTACATCGGACTACAAATCTATGCCTTGCTGAACTCGCCCGCACCATCCTTTTCAGGCACCGCCTCAAACCCATCCGCGCCAACGGTAGATCAGGAGCCCGATCACCTCATGCAGATAGAGTTCCATTTGGCGCAGCTTTTCCGAATCCGGGAACGCCGTGAAACGATCGGTGCTGTTGAAGCAACCCACCACTTGGAAATCGCAGGCAACGGTCGTGATGGGGAGGTTGAGTTTCCTGAACGTGGCTTCAGCGCGTTTCATGTGATAGGCCGATGTAACGAGGAGGAGACTGCGCCAGGCGTGTTCTTTGATCAGCGGCTCAACTCGCCGGGCTTCATCATGCGTATTGGAGCAGATACCCAAACTATAGGCCGGCACCAATTCAAAACCCAAATCGCCCAACGCGTTCAACAGTAACTTTCCTTCCGCCTGTTCGATTCCGTTGACCCGATGTCCGCCGCCACCGAGGACAAGCGCGCGAGCTTTGTTTTGCCGAACGAGTCGCCACGCGGTGGTAACGCGGTCAACCGCTGCTGTCAGATCGATGGATTGCGCATCATATTGCGAAGCCCGTGCACACCCGCCCAACATCACGACCGCATCGCACGCAGGGAGGTTGTCGACGCCGGCTTTTGCGTACGGCTTTTCCAGCGTCGCGAGGAGCCGAGCGGACAATGGGGTGCATCCGAACACCCAGATGAGGGCGGTGGTTGTAAGTGGAAGCCAAGCCTCGCGATATTTTCGCCGGACCAACAAGACAGCAGCCCAGGCCACATTTATCAGCCAGAGAAACCCGATGGGCTCGACCAAGGGCGCAAAGAAATAGATTATTTTTGTGACCATCCGCGATCAGCTAAGAGCCATGGGCACGGGCGCACCAGCGGAATTACTTCACGGCGTTGGTTTGTTTCGGAGGGTTGATGAGAAACCTGGACTGCACCGGACTGCTCCAGTCTTCGTCGCGATGGGTCCGCGCAAAAACCTGAGTGCTTTCATTCAGGACAATCGGAGCACTGTAAAGACGCGCTTTCGGCGACAGAGCACCTCCCGGCAGACGAGGATCGGTTCCGTCGGTGGTGAAGTAAATCTTGCCTCCTCCCCCGCGCAGGCCGAGCTTTGTGCCGGGTTCCACCGGGCCTTGCTTCGGGGTCATCGTCGGGACAGGAAGAAACTGGCTGTCGATCCAGGCGATGCGCCGCTGAATCCATTGCTTCATCCACTTGATTTCCTCCGCGTAGGTATCGCCCACGTACCAGTTCGGGTTGACAGATTGGCCGAGGACCGGCCAGCGCTGATAATTTCTGACCTGCGCCTCGTTGAGCAGGGCGGCCAGTTCGTCGATGCGTGCGAGAATTTTCGCCGGGTCGAAATGAGTTTTGCGGAGATCACCCCAGCGATCGATTCGGCGCTGCGCGAAATCGGGGTCCTGAAGCAGCCGTTCAACCCAGCGGATCTCATTTTGCCGGAGCAGCGGCCAGTACCAGTTCTCGGTCATCCAACCCTCATGATAGTTGGCGTTGCCGAAGCTGAGGTTCCAATCCCAGAGTGGCTCGATCTTGATCTTGCCGCCGCGGTCTTTGTGCAGGTAGCAACTGTATCGGAAGCCATCGACGTTCTTGGACATTTCAACGATCCAATGCTGATCGATGAAGGAATCTACATCGAGATATTTGGCGTAACCCTGGGTTGGGCTTATAAAATTCTGCCCGTTTAGTGCCCGTTCAAACTGGTTGACGTAGCTTCTCAGCCAGGACTTTTGTTCCGGTGTCAGGTCTCTTTCCTTCGGATCGACATAGAGCAAATGCACACCTCGGCTGGTTCGAAAGCCGGTCTCTTCATTGTACGACGATTGGAAATCGGGCCGGAACATTCGCATCGGCATGTCGCCCGGCGGCCCCATATGGTCTCGTTTGAAGATGTATCCCCCGGTGATGTTCGGCTCGGTGTTGTCTTCCGGCTTGAGTGCGGCGATGTTCACCCGGTCTTTT
>JBDTOW010000587.1:0-3934 GCA_039933075.1 Verrucomicrobiota bacterium
GACCTACTCCTGATTGGCCAGGCGAGCGATGCCACCAGACACTCCATCGAGACAGCAGCTCAACAATGGGGGATGGGTGATCGAATCGAAATTGTCTACAAATATCTCCCCCAAGCCGAGCTCCTTGGTTTCTATTCAAGCGCGG
This sequence comes from Verrucomicrobiota bacterium, assembly GCA_039933075.1. Classification (GTDB taxonomy): domain Bacteria; phylum Verrucomicrobiota; class Verrucomicrobiia; order Limisphaerales; family JACPZS01; genus JBDTOW01. The sequence continues at coordinate 146 of JBDTOW010000587.1, forward strand.
ACGCCTTGCTGGCGCCTCTTCCCGACGATGACGCTTCGCGGGCGCGTTTCCCTAGCAAACTGGCCGACTATCTTTACTCCGGTCGACCCGTTGTCACGAATTCGGTTGGCGAGGCAAGCCGATACCTGACCGATGGCGTCTCCGGGTTCCTGGCTCTCCCAGACGAGCCAGCCCTTTTCGGCCAAAAAATGCGCGAGGCTGTTACTCATCCTGATCGATTCGCGATTGCCGGATCGGGAAAGCTCCTCGCCGAAGCCGAGTTCGGCATTGGCGTGCAAGGACAGCGGCTCGCGGCATTTTTGCATTCGCTGACTCCAAGGCGCTCCTGAAAGCGACGTGGGATGAGGATCGCCTTGGTCACTGAGAGCTTTCTTCCTCGCCTGGGCGGCGCGGAGTTTGTCGTGCATCATCTCGCCACGCAGTGGACAGCTCAAGGGCACGACGTCTGCGTCTTCAACACCCACGCCGCGCAAGCAAGCCAGCCTGACGCCCGCTACCGCGTGAGCCGCTTTGCTGTCTGGCGCGGCGCCGAGCGTTTTGGGCACCATCGATTGCCGTGGTTGCTCGCCAGCACCCAAAGCCTCGGCCGGGCGCTTCGCAAGTTCAGGCCGGAGTTTATTTCCGGTCACTTCGCCTATCCGGTTTCCCTTTACCTCGCCCGCCTGAAACCTGAATCCGGATTCGTTATCACCCCGCATGGCGCCGACATTCTCCGTGGAGTTCCCAACGCGATCCGCGACCGATTCCCCGTTGACGCGCTTTTGCGGGCCGCCTTGTCCCAAGCCCGCGCCGTGGTTGCGATAAGTTTGACGGCAAGGCAGGCACTCGAGGAACTCGGGGTGCCTGCGGCAAAGATCGTCGATATTTCCAACGGCGTAAACGTCGAGCGCTTCCGAAAGGCCATCCGGCCCAAAGGACCATCTCCCGTTCAACTTCCGGCGGGAGCGCAGTTGGTCTTGACCGTGGGCCGGCACACACCGGTGAAGAATCTGCGGTCTGGAATCGAAGCCTTCGCGGCGATCGCGCACGAATTTGAGGGCCTGTATTATCTTCTCGTGGGCAAAGGGGTGTCCGAATTGGCGGGCGAGGTCGATGGTTTTGACCTGGCCGGGCGGGTCTTGTTGCAGGAACAACTGCTCGGTGATGACCTCGTTTGGGCTTATCAGCGAGCGAGCGTGTATCTTTCAACTTCGATCGCCGAGTTGTGTCCGCTCGTGATTCTGGAAGCCATGGCGGCAGGTTTGCCACAAGTTGCAACGGATGTCCCGGGCAACCGGGACGTGGTTGACAATAACATTACAGGTTTCCTCGTCCCGCCGGCTAACACAGCAGGTTTGGGAGGAGCAATGAAACTCTTGCTCGGTGACCCCGCGTTACGAGGCAGGATGAGACAAGCGAACCTCGCCGAATCCGAGCGGCACGATTGGGGTCCGATCAGCCAGCGCTACCTGGCACTGACTCAATCGACCACACTTTGACCGGTAGGGATGGCGCGCCGCGCCGTCCGCGCCGCGTAGCAGCGGCGCAACGCGGAACATGATTCGCACGCCCCCTGGCCATTCGTTCCGCCCGCTCTGACGCGGGCGGGGACATCGCAGCGCGATGTCCCTGCCAGATCCTTCCAGCGTTGGATGTCTGTGCCCAATTTTCCAGTCATGGAAATCCCGCGACGCAAAGATTTGCCATACCAAATTCCGTGGTGGATTCATGACCACTAAGCTGAGCTTGTTCACCGAGTGGCAGGTGGCGGGAGGCATTGAGAGAGTCATGCTGAACCTGGCCGGCGGACTCGCCGCGCTCGGTCTGGGAGTGGATCTGGTGGTGGCTCGCGACCACGGTCTTTACCCGGGATTGCTTGATCCACGCGTCCGGCTGATCGATCTCAAGGCTTCCAGCATGCTTGCCAGCATTCCCGCGTTGGTCCGCTACCTTCGAGAGGCACGACCAGCCGCCGTTCTATCGGCCCATGAACATGCCAACGTTGCCGCCTTGTGGGCGAATAAACTGAGCCGGGCCTCCGCCCGGATGGTGATCTCGATCCACTCGCTAATTTCTGCCCGGGTCGGTGATCGTCCCGTCAAGCTGGACCCTTGGCTAACCCTGGCAGCAAAATGCTTCTACCACTGGGCGGACGACATCGTGGCGGTCTCCCGGGGGGTGGCGGATGATTTCGGCAGGCGGCAGCCATCGTTGGCGTCGCGGGTCTCGGTGGTTCCGAACCCATTAATTACCCCGTCTCTTTTCCATCAGGCATCTCAGCCGGTTGATCACGCGTGGTTCCGGCCCGGCGAACCTCCCGTGGTGTTATCCGCAGGCCGACTATGCGCCCCCAAGGACTTTGCGACTCTCCTCAACGCCTTCGCCCAGGTCCGCCGTCTTCATTCCGCCCGGCTGGTCATTTTAGGAGATGGCCCGGATCGGGCGAGTCTCTGCTCAATCGCCGAGTCCCTCGGCATTGGGCACGACGTCGCGCTGCTTGGCTTTCAAGCGAATCCGTTTGCTTTCATGCAGCGGGCGGCCGTATTCGTCTTGTCCTCGCAGAACGAAGGCATGCCGAGTGTTTTGATCGAAGCCTTTGCTTGCGGAGTTCCGGTGGTTGCCACTGGTTGTCCCGGTGGAGTGTCGGAGGCACTGGCTCAGGGAAGGCATGGGCACCTGGTGCCGGTCGGAGATGCCGGAGCCTTGGCCAGCGCGCTTTCCCGCGTGTTGCAAGGAGGCGGGATCATCCCACGAGAAGAGAGTTGGAAACCATTTTTGGTAGACTCCGTTGCCCGCCAATATCGGGATATACTTCTACCGTGATTCTCACCTATCATGACATCGTACCGGACCACTCGGACCCCGAACGTTGTCTCCATGCCAACGCTATCACGGTTGGCGCCTTCAGCCGGCACCTGTCGTGGTTGAGGCGCCGCTATCAATTCGTTTCGATTGCCGAGTACCTCGCCGCGAATCCGCCGGGAAAAACCGGCAAGACCCGCTGCGTTTCCTTGACGTTCGATGATGGTGGGGGGGCTACTTTTGAGCACCTTTTCCCGCTTCTTCAGAAGCAACAAATTCCAGCGACGATTTTCGTGGCTACCGCCCATCTGGAAACCACTGAATTGCTCTGGTTCAACTACCTCAGAGCGCTGTACTGCGAGCATCCGTACGAATTGGTTTCCGTGGGGAAGCATCGGATCCCATTCCGAAACCGACGGCAAAGAGACAGCGCCCGCGCCTTGATCAACCAGTGCGCTCGAGCCAGCGGTGATCCGGTCCTTTTCTCCCGTGAATTGCAGAAACGTTACCCCGTTTCCGACGCGGTCATCGGCAATTACCGCGGGATGACGTTCGAGCAACTCCGCCTGGCTGCCGCCTGCCCGCTCATCGAGATCGGAGCCCATACTGTGAACCACCCGTTTCTAAGTGACTTGCCCGTCACCGGCCAGCGCGTGGAAATTCAAGAGAGCCGGCGGATTCTTCGTGAATTAACAGGCCGGCCAGTTCCGTACTTCGCCTACCCCAGCACTGACTACAGCCGTGAGACAATTAACCTGGTTAAAAACGCCGGCTATGTGGCTGCCTTCGCCTTGGCTCCGCGTCGGATTAGCCACGAGCCCCGATTCGAGATCCGACGAACAGGCGTCTATTCTTCCTCATTACTCGCGTTACGGGCGAAGGCGTTTCTGGCGGCACACGCCGGTTAGCTCTCAATGAACTTGACGTGGCAGGCCATCTATGACGCTTTACCGCCCGTGCTCCGCAGCGCGGCGGCCAGTATCCATGGCTATCGCCTAAGTTGGCAGC
>JBDTOW010000588.1:0-3928 GCA_039933075.1 Verrucomicrobiota bacterium
GTATTGATTCGAATCGAGACCAAGGCCGGGCACGGCGCGGGCAAACCGACCACAAAGCTGATTGAGGAAGCCGCCGACAAGTACGGCTTTCTCATCCGCAACTTAAACATGAATCCGCGCGGATTAAAAGAGAAGGAAGGAATTCACACAACGACAGACTAGCCAGCGTCGAGCAGCGAAGGGAGTTGAACACTATGAACCGCAATTCTTGAAAACAACTGCTGCCGCCACGGTCTCGCTGGCGGCAGCGGACTTAACCGCTGCTGAAAGCTCTGATGCGAAAGTCAACGCAGCTCATCTGCCGCGCTGGCGGGGTTTAAGATGGGAAGAACACCGGTGCTCGGCTTGGCCGGGCTCGGAATCGCGCAGAGCACGCGCGGTTACGATCCACATCGCGTGAGTCACTACAAAGCGAACTGGTTCAAAGCCGCTGATCAGGGCCCGAGCCAACCTGGCCGTTAAAGATCAAGGAAGACGATGTCTGGGACAAGGCGCGGTTGCGGAGGGAATGCATTGAGCCGTGGAAAGCACTCGACAAAAAGGGCGTCGGAGTTCACGTGGGAGAAGGCGGAGTGGCTACCCACACGCCGCACAAAGTGGCGCTCACTTGGCTTCGTGATTATCTCGAGTTGTGGAAAGAGGCCGGCTGGGGCTGGGCGTTGTGGAACTTCCGCGGCTCTTTCGGAATTCTCGATAGCAACCGCGCTGATGTGAACTATGAAAGCTTTCGTGGCCACGAGCTGGATCGGGCCATGCTCGAACTGCTCAAGGAGTTTTATTCCTGAAGGAGCACCGCATCATTTTGCTGCAGGTAGCTTTTCAACTCTTCAATCGCGATGATATTGATCGGCCTCCCTCGGTGTTGAGTCGTGGCCGCAAGGCGGTATTGCACTAATGATTTGCCAATATCTCCAATGCGAACGTAACCCGTGTTCAATTTCCAGAGCTGTTTCTGGACAAGTGCCAATGCCGGTTTTGTTTTATGTATCAAGCCATATAGTAGACCATCGACTGACGACAAATGCAAGACATCAAAAAAGTTTTTGAAGAGCGGTCGCATCGATCCATCCGAATTTCCGTGTCCGATTCTGCAAACTACTCTGCCAGAGACGTTAGCCAAAAGGCCGAAATGCCCACAATTTGCTGAATTTAATCCAGGGAAACCCGTGGCGGCCAGCAGCCCAACACTTTTTCCTTCAACGTCGGCGCGCGACGGAGCGGGGTTTCCGCGACCCCGCGTTCCCAGGCATGAAGTACTTGTTCGCCCACTCCTCGAATTCCTGGTCGTGGGTGACGCCGCGTTCAAGCGTGGTCGCCGCGTATTCCGCGCGTCCGGGCCGTTTACGACTGCCTCTGGAATAGCTGCCCTTGCGGGCGAACCACAAGTCTTCCGAAAAACGGAACGTACGACAGATATCTTTTTTAATAACATTCGCGGAGCATCAGAAACGATTTTACGTCTAACTCCTCATGAAACATTGGCTTTATTATTCTCTTTTGCTCGTCGCGATTGGAACGACTTACTCTGCCCGCGCCGCGGGATTGATTGTTGTGGACGACGCCCGTTGGGGAAAGCCTGGGCCGCCCGAAATAGTCCCGCCGCCGTGGCCGCCGCCCCATCCGCGTCCGCTCCCCTCGCCGCGTGTCTACGACTTTGCGCCGATCGAGTTGAGTTCACATCAAGTCAATGTTCGGATCAAAGATCAGGTTGCCACGACGTCGATTGACCAGGAGTCTTACAATCCAAACTCCCAACGAATGGAGGGAACGTTTCTTTTCCCGGTCCCCAAAGGAGCCCACCTTGACAAATTCTCGATCGACATTGATGGGAGGCCGGTCGAGGCGGAGTTGCTCCTGGCCGACAAAGCCAGGAAGCTCTATGAGGACATTGTTCGAAAGATGAAAGATCCGGCGTTGCTTGAATACGCCGGCCGTGACCTTTTCAAAGTGCGAATCTTCCCATTCGAACCGCTTGGCAGGAAACGTGTGAAGCTCTCTTACTCGCAAGTCCTCAAGGCTGATTCGGGCCTGATAAGCTATAACTATCCCCTGGGAACCGAGAAATTTTCTGCCAGGCCAGTGAAGAACGTCAGCCTAAAGATTGAATTGGAATCGAGTCGTGCACTAAAGTCCATTTATTCGCCAAGTCACGTTGTCGAAATTCGGCGCTCCGGCGCCCACCGGGCGACGATTGGCTATGAGGCGGCCCAGACGCGCGCCGATTCTGACTTCCAACTGTTTTTCACCCAGGACGAGGACGACGTCGGGATGAACCTAATGACTTACAAAATCGCAGGTGAAGATGGCTACTTTCTGCTGCTGGCGTCTCCCGGCGTGGATGTGAAGAACCAGAAAGTGATCTTGAAAGACGTGACTTTCGTGCTCGACACCTCGGGTTCAATGGCGGGAAAGAAACTGGCTCAGGCCAAAAAGGCGCTTCAGTTCTGCGTCGAAAACCTGAACGATGGCGACCGTTTCGAGATCATCCGATTCGCCACGGAAACCGAATCGCTGTTTGACAAATTAGTCGACGCATCGGCGGAGAATCGTTCCCGTGCAAACCAGTTTATCGGCGCCTTGAAGCCGATCGGCGGTACCGCGATCGACGCTGCCCTGCTCAAGGCGCTGACGTTGCATCCGGGAACAGAAGATCGCCCGTTTGTCGTCATCTTTCTCACGGATGGCCTGCCCACCGTTGGAAACACTGACGAGAACCAGATTGTTGCCTCAGTGACGAAAGCCAGCCAGAGCAACATCCACGTCTTCTGCTTTGGCATCGGCACCGATGTAAATACCCATTTGCTCGATCGAATCGCCGAATCCACCAAGTCATTCAGTCAGTACGTCCTGCCCGAGGAAGATATCGAGCTCAAAGTTTCGAACTTTTTCACAAAAATCAAAGAACCGGTGCTTTCGAATGTTTCCATCATTTTCCCGCAAGGGATGCGCGCGACGGGAATCTATCCGTCGCCGCTATCCGACCTGTTCAAAGGAGAGCAGCTTCTGGTCGTTGGCCGCTATACCGGCCGAAACGACGGCCAGCTCGTGATCAAAGGAACTGTGAACGGAGTGGTCACAACCTTCCGCTACGATGTCAACTCTTCGGATCAGGCTGGCGAGCACGATTTCATTCCGCGACTTTGGGCGACGCGTCGGGTCGGTTATCTGCTCGATGAAATTCGTTTGCACGGTGAAAACAAGGAAGTGAGCGAAGAAGCCACCGAACTGGCACGCAAGTATGGAATCGTTACGCCCTACACGGCTTTCCTTATCCTGGAGGACGAAAAACAGCGAAACGTTCCGATTACCGCTCAATCACTCCCGCAGCTCGGACGCGAACCACTGGTCCGACAGAGAATGGACGATGCGTGGCACTCGTTCCAAGAACAAAAAGTAGGGAAAGAGGCCATCGCCGGAGCGCGATATGGGTTGGCCTTGAAATCCGCGTCCAGCGCCGCGGATGCGATCTCTAGCGGGAACGAAGAAGCGCAACGTGGGCTTTATCCCGCCGCTCCGCTCGCAGTTCGCGGCGGGGGACTGAACTCGCCGGCGTCGTCGAATGCTAAGGCGCCTGGTGAGGTCCAATACGACCAGCAATCCCGTTTTGTAGGTGGCCGTAATTTTTATCAGAACGGCAATCAATGGCTTGATGCGAATGTACAGAAATTTGCCAGCGCCAAACGCCACCGTATCCAGTTCAATTCAACGGAGTATTTTGATTTGGTTGCGAAGGAACCAGACGTTCGACCGTGGCTCGCGCTAGGACAAAATGTTCAGTTTGTTTTGGATAGCACGGTTTACGAGATTTACGAGTGAGAAGCTATATCGAATGGCGAGATCTTCCTGCGCACGCACAAGAGTTTTTGGTGCGTCAGCGAGGCGAAAAACACAGCGTCGGTGAAATAACCATCGGGCGGCACGCCGGCAG
>JBDTOW010000589.1:0-3927 GCA_039933075.1 Verrucomicrobiota bacterium
CGCAAAAGGACGTCTTTCCGATCGCACGGCACGAGTTCTCATAGTCGATGACTGCCCAATTGTGCGATTTGCTTTAAGAGGAATTATCGAAGGGGCAGAAGATATGATTTGTTGCGGCGAAGCCGAAAGCTCGGCCGCGACTCAGGCCGTCGCTTCCAAACACCCGCCAGACCTGGTGCTCCTCGAGTTGTGGCTGGCCGAAGGGATCTGCCTGGACCTGGTCGGTTGGCTTAAGCAGCAGTTGCCCCAGACAGCGATTATGATCCTCTCCGCGTCCGGTGATCCGATCTACGTGCAACGTGCTTTGGGCGCGGGCGCCGATGGATACTTGACGAAGCGGGAAACTACCGACCAAATCCTAAACGGCATCCGCAGTGTTCTCGACGGGCAACCTTACTTGAGCCCGAATCTACGCGCGGCACTATGTCGGAACTTGCTTCTTGAGAAATCTGCCGACCGGCGCGACCCCGCTGCGGCGCTTACAAATCGAGAGCTTCATGTTTTCCAATTGATCGGCGCCGGAAATCCTACTCGCGAAATTGCGGCCATCCTTGGATTAAGTTCCAAAACCGTCGAGACCCACCGGGAGAACATCAAATTCAAACTTGGCGTGAAGGGCGCCGCCGCCCTGGTCCACGCGGCGACGCGATGGCTGCGAGCGCAGTCCGTCCCAAACGGTGCCGTCCGGGGGCAGCGCTGCTAACGCATTTCTCTGACGATTCGCTTGCGTCAATTGCAGCGCCGTCTCTTCGGTCTTTATTTTTTCATTCATTGCCGTGGTTGTCCGCTTGATTCCTACGTGTGCGTAGATATAGTCCAACGACAATGCCGAAAGGGAAAACAGGATTGAGCTTGCGACGTGGTCTTTTTGTTTGCCTGGCTGGGTCGCTCAACTTTGCGGTTCACAGCGCGGAGCATCAGCTCGCGCAGACTTCGAACGCCCCCAAAGTCGCCGCGGCGTCGAGCGAAGGCGAACTGGCGATCAAACGGTTCACGGTCGCGCCCGGGCTAAAGGTCGATCTATTTGCCGCCGAACCTCACCTGGCAAATCCAGTGGCTTTTTGTTTTGACGAAAAAGGGAGGTGTTACGTATGCGAAACGTTTCGGATGGCCGCCGGTGTCAGTGACATTCGCGGGATTATGGACTGGCTGGACGAAGAGTTGGCTGCTCGCACTGTCGACGACCGATTGTTCTACATGAAACGGCGCCTTGGCGAGAAGGTCAAAGAGTACACAGCGGAATCGGAGCGGGTGAAGCTCCTCGAAGATCGCGATGGCGATGGCAAGGTCGATCATTCAACGGTATTCGCGGAAGGTTTCAACCAAATCCTCGATGGGGTAGGGGCAGGGGTTCTGACCCGCAAAGGGAACGTCTGGTTCACTTGCATTCCCGACCTCTGGCTTTTGCGTGACACCAACGGTGACGGTGTCGCGGACTTCCGCATGTCGCTGCAGCGGGGTTACGGCGTTCGCATTGGGTTCCTTGGTCACGATCTGCACGGGTTGCGATTTGGTCCGGACGGAAAGCTTTATTTCACCGTGGGCGACCGCGGCGCGAATGTGTACACAGAGGGGCACCAGGTTGGCACGCCGGACACCGGCTGTGTCTTGCGGTGCAATTCGGATGGTTCGGAACTCGAGGTGTTTGCGTCCGGCCTGCGCAATCCGCAGGAACTGGCCTTTGATCAATACGGCAATCTCTGGACGGGCGACAACAATTCCGACAGCGGCGACAAGGCGCGTTGGGTCTATCTCGTCGAAGGCGGAGACAGCGGCTGGCGGGTGGGTTACCAATTCATGGAGAAGCCGTACTCGCGTGGTCCGTTTAATGCCGAGAAGCTTTGGTATCCGCAGTTCGACGGGCAGGCTGCGTACATTGTTCCTCCCATTGCCAACATCTCATCCGGCCCCTCCGGCGTGACATATAATCCGGGCACGGGCATGCCAGAGAAATATGCCGAACATTTCTTCCTGGCTGACTTTCACGGTGACGCGGGCAGTTGCGTTCATTCATTTGCCTTAAAGCCCAAGGGCGCCTCGTTTGAGTTGGTTGATGCAACCCTCCTCGTAAAAGGTCTTTTGGCCACGGATGTCGAATTCGGACCGGCTGGCGGCGTGTATGTCTCCGATTGGGTGCAGGGGTGGAACAAGACCGGCAAAGGCCGAATCTATCGTTTCCACGATCCCGCGATCGATAAAAGTCAGGCGGTGTTGGAGACGAAAAGACTCCTGTCTGAAGGAATGGAAAGGCGTTCGCTTAAAGAACTGGCACTTCTGCTCGCCAATCGTGACATGCGTGTCCGTCAAGAAGCCCAGTTTGCTCTGGCTGAAAAAGGCTTCGATGGGATCAAGACGCTGGCAGATGTGACCCGAAAAAGCGCCGATCGATTGGCACGGCTGCACGCAATCTGGGGTCTCGGACAAATTCAGAATTCGAGGTTCAAGATTCAATCCTCCACGGCGGCTATTTCCGAGGCATTGCGACCTTTGCCAGCGCTTCTGGAAGACGCCGATTCGGAAGTGCGCGCCCAGGCCGCTCGTGTGCTTGGCGATGCCCGGTGCGCCGCCGCATACGATGGCCTCGTGAGATTGCTGCGGGACGGCGAGGCGCGCGTCCGTTTTTTCGCCGCGCTCAGCCTCGGCAAACTGGGACGCAAGGAGGCGGTCCCGGCAATCCTGGCGATGCTGCGCGAGAACTCGGACAAAGATCCCTTTTTGCGCCACGCCGGGGTGCTGGGTTTGACGTGGATCAGGGACATGGATTCGTTGCTGATTGCGGCGAAAGACGGTTCGGTGGCGGTTCGGATGGCGTCGCTGTTGGCGATGCGCCGACTCGCGCGTCCGGAGATTGCTCAATTCTTGAACGATGCCGAACCGAAGCTTGTGCTGGAAGCGGCCCGCGCGATCAATGACGAGCCAATATATGGCGCCAATGGAGAGCTTGCCGCTTTAATTGCGCGCGAAGGCCTGGAGGAGCCGCTGCTCCGTCGGGTTCTCAACGCAAACTTACGCCAGGGCACGGTTGAAAGCGCCACGGCGCTCGCGCGCTTCGCTGCCAGATCCAGCGCGCCAGAAGCTATGCGTGCCGACGCGCTCGAGCAATTGGGCGATTGGCCGCGACCGTCGGGGCGTGACCGTGTCGTCGGGCTGTGGCGTCCGATTGTAGCCAAACGTGACGGCAAAATTCCGGCGGACGCCTTACAACCTGTCCTCGCTGAGGTTTTGCGGGGTTCGCCCGACAGCGTGCGAGTGGCGGCCGCGCGAACCGCCGCGCAACTGATCATGAAGGAGAGCGCGCCGTTGTTGTACGAGTTGGTTTCGAATTCGACTCTTGCCGGTGAGGTCCGCGTTGAAGCGGTTAGATCTTTGGCGGCGCTCGACGGAGAGAGGCTTCCCGACGCGCTCAACCTGGCGCGATCGGATAGCAATGAGGTTTTGCGCAAGGAAGGTATTCGTTTGGCCGCGAAGCTCAAGCCCAGCGGCGTTGAGGGGCAATTGGCCACCGCGCTGGACAGCGGTTCACTCTCCGAAAAGCAGAACGCGCTCGCAACCCTTGGGACGTTGAACGATGTTTCGGCCGACAACATCCTTTCACAGTGGCTGGACAAATTGCTGGCGGGACAAGCGTCGAAGGAATTGAAATTGGACATCCTTGAAGCCGCAAGCAAACGTTCGGCGTCGGCGATCAAAACGAGGCTGGAAAAATATGAGGCAGCCCGAGCCAAAGACGATTCTCTGATTGGGTATCGCGAAGCCCTGTTTGGAGGAGATCCGGCGGCGGGGCGTAAGATATTTTTCGAACGAGCCGAGGCTGCGTGCATGCGCTGCCATAAGGTCCAAGGCGAAGGTGGCGACGTAGGACCGGACTTAACCGGTATCGGGACGCGGCAGAAGCGCGAATACATTTTGGAATCGATTTTGTTTCCG
>JBDTOW010000590.1:0-3927 GCA_039933075.1 Verrucomicrobiota bacterium
TGCGCGTGGCGTCGACCACCAGATAATTAACCGGGAGGAATTCGCCAAACTGCGGCCGGATCAGCTTGACCGTCGCTTGCGGGGAAAACATCGCACCGGAAACCGCCACGGTCACGTAGCGCCCCGCGCCGGCTTCATCCGGCGTCACGCCGGTTATCCCGAAAGGCAGGCTGGCCGCCGAGAGACGGACCTGGCTGGTGGTGGGTCCGCCCTGGTTGCGGACCAAAACATAATAAGTGCCGGCGATGCTCGTCGGAATCGTCGCGGTCTGGCTGGGTTGCAATCCGCCAGGAAACGCCGCATCCGATTGAAGCGAACTCGGCAGCGCGCCGCGACGCACGTAGAGTTCGTTCGCTCCCGAATTATCCAGCGAATCGAGCGCGAAACGGATGGTTTGACCGGCTGGCAGATTGATCTGGTAGAGCAACAGTCCGCGATTCGACAGCGTTGTAGTTGCGGGCACGTCCAATGTGAGAACGGGAACCGCGACCGTGAGCGCGTCGGCGCTGGCCGTGGTGTTGTTGTCCCGGCGCACACTTTCGTTGATGTCGTTGAAAAGATTCGTCCTTCCAATGAAGCGGTAGTCGCCCGGCAAGCTCGGCGGAACGGTTCCGCTGATTTCCACCGTGTAACTCTGCCCCGGCGCCAGCGTGCGCGGGTCCGCGGCGGAGGCTGTTCCGAGCAACTGGTCGCCTACATCCCACGTGCTATCGGTCGAGAGATAAATGCCGTCACTCCACCGGCCAATTGCCGGTTCGGAACCGCGGTTGGCAATTGTCAGCGTCACCGTTACCGCGTCACCTACACCGGCCGAGCTCGGGCCCGCCACCGTATCCACGACCAAGTCCGATGGTGGCGGGAGATCAATCAGCATCGGCGCGACCGACGCGGTGGTGTTGTTGGTTTCGTCCGATTCAATGACCTGGCCACGCGGCTTGCCCTGCGGAATATCAGTCACGACGAAGACATAGTACGCTCCCGTAATTCCGCGAGGCAGAGTGTAATTTTGGGTGATGGAATAATTCGCTCCCGAAGCCAGGCTACCCGGGTGGTCAACCGATCCCACGAACAAATCGCTCGAGAAATCAAGCGACTGATCCCGTGAAAGGTACACCCGATCCGTCCATTTGTTCTGGCGATCGGGCACCACCCCCGGGCCGGTGTTCGTGACTGTCCATGCCACGGTGAAACCTTGCCCTTGAGTCGCGTGTTCCGGCGCCGTCAGGGCGGTCACTTTCAGATCGGGCAAGGGGACGAAACGCACGGCGAGCGGCAGCGACTGCGAGTTCGACGCGGTGTCCCGATACTCGTTCAATCCCCCGGAGCCGAAGTGGATTGCCCCGGGAAACACTCCTGGCTCGGAGTAATCGGCCGAACCGCTGTTCGTCACGACGATGAGATAGAAAGGTCCATCGATGTTGTCAGGCAGGCGCAGATCCATCGTCGCGTCGTATTTTTGCCCGGGATCGAGGGCGCCTTTATGGGTCAGACCGCCGACAATCTTGTCGGCGGCGTCCAGGGAGGTATCACGCGACAGAAAGAGCTGATCCGTCCACTGATCGCGCCGGGTTGTACGCGTTCCGGCATTCTCGACCGTGTACTGAACTTCCAGGCTCCCGCCGGAATCAGCGGCGGCCGGCCCGGTGGCGCTGAGAAGATGGAGGTCGGCTTCGCGATACGTGATCGCCACGGCAGCCGGGTCGGAGAAATTATTGCCCTTGTCGCTTTCCCAAACCCGAAAACGGAAAGCCGACGGCCAATCGGGGAACGAAGCAGGCCCCAACGGCCCCAGACCCACGCCCTGGGAACCCACCGTCGGGTCCGTCAGCACATAAACGTAACGCGTGCCTTCGATGCCCTCGGGCACGCGGAAGGTCGCGCTGGCCGTGTAACTCTGACCGGGCTGCAGGGGCTGGCTGGCCACGTGCGTCAGTTTTCCTAACCCAGAAATTGTGTTCAAGGAGAAGGTCGCCCGATCGGAGATAAACACCCAATCGTCCCATTGTTGCGTCCCTGAGTAAACTGGGGCGACGCCCTTGTTCGTCACCGTCCAGTTGACGGTGATGTCTTCGCCCGAGAAGGTCGCGGGCGTGGCCGAAATGCTCGTGACTTGAATGTCGGGGGCCAGGTTAATCACGGTGGTCGGCGCGGAGTTTTGATTATTGTCCGTGTAGGGACCTTCAAATACCCGCGACGGCGGGGCGCCGTCCGGCCCGGTGAGGATCTGACGCAATTGCGCCGGCGAAAGCTGGCGGGCATCCGCCAGATTGACCTCCGAGAGCGGCCGGCCAAACGCCTGTTCGGCCCGCTGGAGGATCGCTGCCACTTGTTCATTGAGACCGCTGTCGGTCACTCCCAGCAGGATGCTCGGATCTTCGTTGGTATTGACGATGATGTTCGAGCCGCTCGCCGAGATCGGCAACGTGAAGGTCACCGTCTGCGTGTAGCTCTGCTTGGGCAGGAGGGTGCCAAAATTCGGCGCGGCAAAAATGCGGACCGGATTCGCTCCCGGTGATTCCAAGCGCGGGCCGTTCGCCAGATAAACGCTGTCCACCCAGCGGTCCACGTTTGTGGGCAACGCGCCCTGGTTGGCGACCGTCCAACTGATAGTGACCGATTCGCCTGCCGTCATGGTGTCGGGCGCGGTAACTTTTGTGACCACGAGGTCAGAGGAGGGTTGCTGCAAGATCGTGATCGGGGTCGCTTTGAAATTGCTGCCTTGAAGGTCGTTCGGCGCGTCGGGGTTCACGTTGGCGTCGAGCTGCGTCTCAAAAACGCCCAGCCCCTGGTTCGTCCAGGCGGTGATGAAAAATTCGCCGCGCACGCCCAGCGGCAAACGCACATCGACCGCCGCGTCGTACGTTTGACCGACCTGGAGCGCGCCCGAATGGCCAAACGAACCCAAATAGATGTCGCCGCGCTGAGGATCAGGGCGATCTTTGCCGTGCGTTAGCCAGATATTATCGCCCCAGGAATCCGGGGTGGTCACACCGATTCCTAGATTCGCCACGGTGTAGCGAACCGTGATCGAGGTGTTGTCAAACGCCTGCGGCGGCACCACCACGGCCGTCAACACCAGATCGGACGGCGGTACCGGCACTGCATCGATCGCAATCGGGACGGCGAAATAAGCCGGACCAGGCCGGGGTTGCTGATCAATAACGTTGCCGCTGTCCGGGACGATGATCAAAAACGCGTTGCCCGCAAATCCTTTCGGTAGTTTGAAACTGTCCGACGAACTGTAGCTCTGGCCAATCGGCAGCGCCGAACCGTTCGGCTTGGATCCCAGCAACGTATCGCCGCCATCATACTGGTTATTAACCGAGAGATACACTGAATCCGTCCAACGCGAACCGCCGACCGGTGTCGCGGCATTGCCCAGATTGGTGACCGTCCACGTCGCATCGACCACCGTGCCGGCAGTGACAGAGCCAGTTGGTCCGCTGGCGACCGTGACTTGCAATGACGGGCGTTCGCGCAGGGAGATGACGACAGCGCCCGAGGCTAGACGGTTGTTGGCCGAATTCGCCACATCGGCCACGCTGTCGCGATCCGTCACCGCGACGATCGTAAAGACGCCCTGGACTTTGGCCGGCAACGCTACGTTGACAGTACGCGAATAGTTCAAACCCGAACCCAGGCCATCGATCTTCGAGAACGAACCGAGCAGCGTCGCTTGCGCAAGATCAGTTTGACCGGAGGGCACCAGGTAGAGCGCATCCGTCCAACCGGCGGCAAGACTGTCAGGGCCGTTATTCCGAACATTCCAGGTCACATCAATGCCTTGACCGTCGAGCACGGCGGAAGGCGCGGTGACCCGAGTCACTTCCAAATCACCGCGTGGCGGTGGCACAAACGTCAGCGCAAAGGACCCGGAGCGGCCCGTGTTATTGTCGGTGAAGATGCCTTCGTACGGTCCGCCCCCGG
>JBDTOW010000591.1:0-3925 GCA_039933075.1 Verrucomicrobiota bacterium
GGTTTTGCGAGGCTCGTCTGCTAAATTTGCGTCGTGGCAGCCGTGCTGGAAAGACAAGCCAAACGTTGGACCTACGAGGAGTAATACAAGCTCGACGGTGATCAACGCTGCTGACCGACAAGTTGTGGTCGCTTGGTGGAACCGAACCCGACGTTCTGCTCGGAGTCGAGGAAAACTTGAGCGCCGTCAAAGAGCAATTTGATCGTCGAGTAGAAGGGCGTCTCGTACGCGCAGAGCTTCACCACGCAGGTATCGTCGGCGACCCAGGCAATGCTTGCGGCGATCGGCTCGTCTCGATACGAGCCAAACGCGCCGCGTCCTTTTTTCCACTCGTGGTAGCCGCAAGGGAACCGGCTTTCGCCACCGTTCGATTGCATCGCGAGCGACAGTCCGCCGCCGGCGTCCGTCATGAGCGTGATGGATTCGAGTTTTTGATCGTTCATCGGGAACGTAAATTTTTTGCCGAGCACTTTTGCGGCGATGGGAGACGACGGTTGGCCTTCCGCTGTACGCACGGTGAGATGCGCGAGTTTCTCTTCGAGCTTCTTGCGATTGACCGAATCGGCGGCTAGCCGGCGTGGTTGCAAGGCCGGCAGCAGTTTGTCCCAAATCAGATTCATCACGGCTTGCATGTCTTTCACGCCGCTCGTGATCGCGATCACCGCGTCCTGCTCCGGCAAGACGATGCAGTATTGGCCGAACGCGCCGTCGCCGCGATACGCGTTGTGACGGCAGCGCCAGAATTGGTAGCCGTAACCCTGGTTCCAATCGCTCTTCGGGTTGCTCCCGTTTGAGACTTGCCGCCCCGTGGCCGCTTCGACCCACGCAGCGGGAATCAGTTGCCGTCCTTCCCATTTGCCTTTCTGCAAATAAAGCTGGCCGAACTTCGCGATGTCCTCGGTGCGCACGCGCAGCCCGTAGCCGCCGAGCGAGATGCCTTGGAAATTTGTGTTCCAAACCGGATGACCGATGCCGAGCGGCTCGAACAGGCGCGGCCGCAGATAGTCGAGCACGCTCTGGCCAGTCAGTTTTTGCACGATGGCTGACTGCATAAACGTCGCGGGCGTGTTGTATTTGAAATGCGTTCCCGGCAGATGCGGCACCGGATGCGCCAGGAACGATTTCGCGGAAATTTTTTCAGGCGCGGAAGGCGTTTCGTCCTGATGCCCGGCGGACATCGAAAGCAAATCGCGCACTCGCATCGCCTTCAGGTTCGCGCTCAACTCGGCGGGCGCGTCGTCGGGAAAAAATTTCAACACCTCGTCGTCCACGC
The DNA here is from genome assembly GCA_039933075.1 of Verrucomicrobiota bacterium. GTDB lineage: Bacteria > Verrucomicrobiota > Verrucomicrobiia > Limisphaerales > JACPZS01 > JBDTOW01. Next base: position 1,274 of record JBDTOW010000591.1, read on the forward strand.
TCAACTTGCCTTCGGCGACGGCGATGCCGACGGCGGTGGAGGTGAAACTTTTGCTCAACGAATAAAGTTCGTGGTTGCTCTGCGCATCGTAGGGCGTCCACCAACCCTCGGCGACGACGCGGCCATGGCGCACGAGCATAAAGCTGTTCATCGCGTCGATCTGATCGGCGGCTTCGACAAACGCCAGCACACCGGCGGAAGACACACCCTGTGCTTCGGGCGCGCTGCGTGGCAGGGCAAGTGAAGTTTTGCCGGCGGCATGGCAAAGGACAACCGTGCCGGCGAACAGCAGAGTGGCGCAAAATCTGGTCACGTATTTCATGGGAACTGCCGTGGTTCTTGCCTGAAACCTGCGACATTGTCACGAGGGATCTTGTTTACTGCCTCGACATGTTAGCCTGCCCTCCGCGCAGGACGTATTTCTGAATTTTGCCCGTCGCAGTTTTTGGCAAATCCGCGATGAAATGGAAGCCTTGCGGGACTTTGAAGTGGGCGAGGTGCTCGCGGCAGAATTGGCGTAACTCGACCTCGGTCTCCGACGCGCCAGTTTTGAACACGATGAAGGCGTGCGGCGATTCACCCCATTTCTCGTGCGGCAGACCAACAACGCCGACTTCCTGCACGGCGGGGTGGCGCAGGAGCGCGCCTTCAACTTCGACGGAGGAGATGTTTTCGCCGCCGCTGATGATGATGTCTTTCCAACGGTCGCGGACTTCAATGTAGCCGTCCGGATGCACGATCGCGGCGTCGCCGGTGTAAAACCAGCCGCCACGAATCGCCCGCGCCGTGGCCTCCGGGTCGTCGTAATAGCCGGCCATTACGGAGTTGCCGCTTGCGACGAACTCACCGAGCGCGCGACCGTCTCGCGGCACTTCGCCGCCGGCCTCGTCCACCACGCGCACTTCACCACAAGTCAGAAGCTCGACGCACTGGCGGGCTTTGATTTCGGCGCGAGCGCGGCAATCGAGCGGCGTGTGTTCGGGGCGCAATTCGCAAAGAGTGAGGAACGGAGAGGTCTCGGTCAGGCCATAGACCTGGGTAAGGTTCCAGCCGAGTTCGCCTTCGATGCGTTCGATGGTCGCGGCAGCCGGCGGCGCACCGGCGGTGACGACGCGCAGACCCCGGGGCGCGAGCCGGCGCAGTTCTTCGGGCGCGTAGTTCCACGGAACGGGAATATGCGTGAGAATGTTGGCGTCGAGATCAGATTGCATCTCGTGGGAGGCTTGCTCGCGTTGCTCCGCCGTAATTTCACCACGGAAGACACGCAGTCGGATCGCGTTGCGCAACTCATGGCGGTGAAGCGGTGTAAAGGGTAGAGGCCGGCTGGTGTTTTGAAGCCAGTTCAATGCCTTGGCCGAATCAGACTCCTGCAAATAAACAGCAACCAGAAAACTGGTGTCGGCATAGAGCGTGAGGGAAGTTTGGGCGAAGATGCCAAGCTTGGTGGTCTATTTCATCAATGGACCACTTAGTAAGTTCGAAACTCGCGGTCTGCCACGACGCTGTTGCCCGGCAAAACTTTGTCGCCGTAGATGCGTTTCAGGAGGCCAGCGACAGTTGGCGCATGTTGTTCAGGCATTGGATCCCCTGCGCCTTTTGCTTCGCTTTCCCCAAAGCAGGCAGAAGCATCGACGCGAGAATCGCAATGATGGCGATCACGACCAGCATCTCGATGAGGGCGAATGCCGGGCGCGCGGCCGAGTCAATAATTTAGCACTTGTCAAGTGATGGTCGATTGGTAGCTTTACCCCCTTTTTATGAAAGCTGACATTCATCCGAAATATCTCGAGTCGGAAATTCGTTGTGCGTGCGGCAACGTGATTAAAACCCGTTCCACCAGACCAGTGATCGTGGTCGGTATCTGCAATTTGTGCCATCCCTTCTACACAGGGACCCAGAAGTTCGTGGATACCGCAGGCCGCGTGGATAAGTTTCAACAACGCATGGTAAAAACCCAGGCTGCCCAGGCTGCCGCCGCGGCGACCAAAAAGAAGAAAAAGTAGCCATTTTCTGAAGCCTCCGCCCGCAGGAACTTCTTCCTGCGGGCGGACTCTTTTTGCGGGACCAATGGATCTGCGAGCTCACATCGAAAGGTTCTCTCGTCGCCTGGCCGAAGTGGAATCGGCGCTGAGCGATCCCCGGATCTTTGACAATCCGACCCGGGGGCAGGAGTTGAACAGGGAATATGCGCGGCTGAAAGAGCTAATGGCGCAAGGCGCAGCCTATTTGAAGAATCAAGCCGACCTCGAAGCGAATCGCGCTCTGCTGAGCAGCGAATCCGCGGATTCGGAATTTGCCGTGATGGCTCACGAAGAAATCAAACGGCTCGAGGAGGAAGAAAAACGGCTGGTTCTGGATGTTCAGCGAGGCATCCTGCCATCCGACCCATCTGACTCGCGCAACACCATTATCGAAATTCGAGCTGGCGCCGGCGGGTCCGAGTCCGCGCTCTTTGCCGCCGACCTCTATCGGATGTATACCCGTTACGCGGAGTCCCGGGGATGGAAGGTGGAGACGCTGGATTCAAGCCCCTCTGATCTCGGCGGATTCACCGAAGTGATCTTCAACATAGCTGGTACCGATGTCTACAAGCGCCTGAAATACGAGAGTGGCGTACATCGAGTTCAGCGAGTTCCGGCGACGGAGGCTCAA
>JBDTOW010000592.1:0-3917 GCA_039933075.1 Verrucomicrobiota bacterium
GCCGGCGACTTTGGCAGCGAAGTGCGTTGGGACTTGTTCGGCAAACCCACGGTCATGTTCCCCTTCCGCAGTGAGGACGACCCGCTGCGGGTTGGCCCCCCGCGCAACGAGAAAGGATCATTTCTCCGCTTCAATGAACGGTCATTCTCCACTGGCCTGATCATCTCCAATACCGCCTACTGGGACGGCCAATCTGCGAGGTTGAGTACACCCATTCCGCACCCGCCTTCGTTGGCGGTGCAACTCAACGATCTGGACGAAGTGGCGGGCATCACGCAGGCGACACGCGAGATCTGGCTCTACCTGCCCTCGGCCAATTACGGTCTCAGCGCGGGCTACCATCTGTTGAGCGGAGTCACGGCGTCCGGCTCCGCCTCCCAGCCTGGTCTCTTCTTCAACAGCATTGGCCAAATCTTCGTAGCCACGGCGGACGCCACGCAACCTCTGGCGGTCTGGGACAATGGCGTGTGGCACGCCGCCCAGGTGGATGATCCAAGTAATGTCGGGCTGGAAATCCGAATTATCAGCGACAGCAACGCCAAGGGCGCGCTGCTTGCCTTTCTGGGCTCGGAAGCACCCCTGAAACAGTCCGTGCTCACGCCCAGCACGAACTTGACGGTGACCAGTTATGTCACGCCCACACGAATGGAAATTGGCGATACGTTTGACCTCCAGCTTGACATTCGCAATGACACTCCCGTCCCGCTGAACAAGGTCGGCATCGTCGTCTCCACCCTGGGCCTCTCGGGCGCCATTGTTGCCGATTGGATCAAAGCGCCGCCGAGCCTGTTGACGCTCGCGCCGGGCGCCTCGGGCACGCTGCACTACGTCTTTCGCGCGAAGGCGCCCGGCAAGGCACAACTCCGCTACCAGGTCGAAGGTTTGAATGCTGCGGGCCAGCGCCAGACCATCACGGCCCTTCTCTTCAGCCCGATATTCAATGTTCTCGGGGACAAGGGCGATTTGCTCATCAAGCGCGCGGCCGATCCGGCTTCACAGTTCGCGCTGGATGATGTTTATCAAACCATCCCCGCCGGCGGGCAAGTCGTCACTAATTCCACGGCCGCCAACACCGCCGCCCAATTCCAGATCCAGATTCAAAACGACAGCACCAACTCCGCCGCCTTCCGTCTCAACGCCGTTGAATCCGGTACGACCGGCTGGGACATCAAATACTTCTCCAGTTCGCAGGACATTTCGGCCGGGGTGCGGACGCTTCTCGGTGTGGAGTTCCCCACGCTGGCGCCCAAGCAGGCGTACCTTATCGACGTGAGCATGACGCCGACCAACGCTCCCGTAAATTCGCTCGCCCGGGCGCAACTCTTTCTTGCCGCCACGAACGCGCAGTTCGTGACGCTCGACGCCGTCGAAGCCGTGAGCCAGCGGGTGGACGCAGTCGGCGATCTGCTGGTCCGCCGGATCGTGGAGCCGGTTTCCGCGTTCGGCCTGGATAACGTCTATCAGGCACAACCCTCCGGCGCTCAGATCCGCACCAACCTGGCCGGCCAAAATGTGCTTTCCGAATTTGAGCTGCAAATTCAGAACGACGCTAAAGTTCCCCAAACTTTTCGCCTCAAGGTCAAGGAATCGGCGAACGACGGCTGGAAACCGGTCGCCTATATTTTTGGAGGGAAGGACATCGGCCCGCAGTTGCGTGGGGCGGCGGGCTATGACTTTCCGGTCCTGGGCACGAACAAGAATTATCTGTTGGGCGTGCAGATGACGCCGACCAATGCGACCCCCGGCTCGCAGTTCCGCGCCAGTTTCGCCCTGAGTCTTGCGAACAACCCCGCCGTCATCCTCGACGCCGCGGAAGTGGTCACGGAGATCCCCTTTGAAATCATCGTCAACTCCACTGGTGATCTTCCTTTGGGCCCGTCGGTGACTTGCTGTTGCGACACCGGCGAAAAGCTCGCCGATGGCGTGACGGCCGAATGCACGCTGCGCGCCGCCATCGAGATCGCCAACAAGCACGAGGGCAAGGACACGATCAAGTTCAAGATTCCCAAGGACGATCCACATTTTAACAACGGCGTGCCCCGAATTGAACCGCTTACAGCCCTGCCGTCGATCAGCCAACCGCTCAAGATTGATGGGTGGTCGCAGAATACGACTGCTACCAAGCCACCCATCGAATTAGCCGGAGATCGACTTCCTCTGGGGCATAAGCCTATCGAAGATTTTAACGGACCGCCGGATAACTTTACTACTTCTCTCACCATCTACCCAGGTGGCATCAGCGGATTAGTAGTTGAAGCCGGCAATTCGGAAATTCAAGGGCTCGTCATTAACCGCTTTCCTTTCTGCGGGATCGAACTTGGCGGTGGCGACAATGTCGTTCAACGCAATTATGTCGGCACGGATGCGGCAGGACAGTTCGCCAAAGCCAATGGAAGGTTTGGTTATTTTCTTACAGAGGGCTCGGTTGGTTCGCACGGCGTTCGAGGCTGCGGCATCTTGGTGCGTTCTCCAGGGAACATAATTGGTGGAGCAGGAAACGGAAACCTGCTTTCGGGCATTAACGGTTCACGGGGGGACGGGGACTTGTTAGAAGCCAGCGGAATTGGTCCGAATATTGGCATGCCGCCCGACATTGCCATTGTTGGGGGGGACGCCCGCGGGAATGTTATTGAAGGAAATTTGATCGGCACAACATCCGACGGGTTGAAGTTGATAGATGTTAAGTTGGGTGATGTGTTTGCCTCGCAAGGTTTGAAAGAGGCTTACGGCGCGTCCGTCGGGATAGTTGTTGGAACGTCACCTAATTTCATCGGCGCGGATTCGCCGGGGTCTGGCAATATCATTTGCAGTAGCCTCTTTGGCACCGGAATCTTGGTTTTTGGCAGCGCAGCGGGAGGAGACGTCATTCAAGGCAATTCGTTCGGAACCGACGCCGCCGGAGCGATCGCTCTCGGATGCGGAATTGGAGTCGAGTTGCTGGCGCCCAATACGATTATCGGCGGATCAGGTGCCGCGCGAAACTTATTCCAATCGTGCTTTTTTGTTGGCGTCGAGATCGGTAATGCGGAGGCCAAGGCAAACACAATCGAAGGCAACCAATTCGGCCCGATTGATCTCCCATTGAGACCAGGAAGGCCCTCTTCTGCTCGCCAGAATCTCGTCGCAATTCGTCTGACAGACGGCACATCACAAAATATCATAACCAACAATGTGATAGCGAACTCCACCTCTCTGGGGATTCAGGCTCTGTACAAAACTCTCTCTGACAATCTAATCATCGCCAACGAGATTTTCGGTTCAGGCTGGATGGCGGTGGGCGAGAATCTCGGATGCACCCCGGGCATTCGATTGAGTCAGAACTCGATTCACGATAGCGGCCTGCTTTTCGGACTCACTGATCCGAGAAGTCATCGAAACGTCTATGCCGATGTAAATGGCTGTCAGAACTTCCCGCTTTTGCTCAAGGCGGTTTTGGACAATGGCCAGTTAAGAGTGGCCGGCAATCTCAGCACCAGGATGGGAAGCGGCACTTATCGGATCGAGTTCTTCGCAAATCATTCCACTCCCGATGGCTATGGCGAAGGTGAGATTTATTTAGGATTTCTGGACCACGATCTGGGGATTGCCGGATTCCAAGGGTTTGATGTCACGATGCCAGTAGAGTCTTCGGTGAAGGCAGGAATGTTTCTGACCGCGAACGCAACAACTCCCGATGGGATGACATCAGAGTTTTCAAAGGCTCTGCCGATTCAAGGCCCAGTCAGCACGTTTCCTAAAAAAGGCGTAAGCGACGCGGTGCAGCAGCTAGGTCCAGGTGGCAACGGCAGCTTGCATTCCCTCGCCGCTGATGCGAGCGGCAATTTGCGACTTCAAAGCGTTAGCCCCCAAGCCGTGCTCTCCAAAGGCGATGGGAATGGCGATGGCGTCCAAGATTATCTCCAGCCCAACGTCGTCTC
>JBDTOW010000593.1:0-3916 GCA_039933075.1 Verrucomicrobiota bacterium
CTGGTTTTGAATTTAGATCCGCCCGCTCGTGGCTGGTTTTGACCGCCCCTTGACATCCGTTTCAATACTTCGGCGTAGCCGACCCGGTCTCGTTGTCAAGTGACCAGTTCTGGCGGAACGGTAAATACGATGACGCTGCCTTGGAAAAAGCTTACACTGGTGCTCACGTTCTCGCGCTTCAGCGATTGGATGTTATCCTTAGTTCGCTGTTTCGCTACGAACCGGATTTAGGCCGGGTGCGCGGCATCGGATTTTGCGTGTCCATTCGTCACGCGGAGTTCATGGCTGAAAAGTTCAACGAGCGAGAGATTGCCTCCGCCGTTCTGGTTGGCGAAACCCCCACGGACGAGCGGACTGCGTTGCTGGGCGAGTTCCGCGCGGGGAAAATCCGATTCCTCTTCACTGTGGATGTCCTGAGCGAGGGGCTCGACGTGCCGGATGTGAACACCGTCTTGTTTCTCCGCCCTACGAAGAGTCTGACAGTATTCCTTCAGCAACTTGGGCGTGGTTTGCGTCACGCACCAGAGAAGGATTGCCTGACAGTTCTGGACTTCGTCGGGCAGGCGCACCGTCGCTATCGAATTGATCGAAAACTAAAGGCCCTCCTGGCAAAGCGGCGTTTCAATATCCAGCGCGAAGTGGAAATGGATTTTCCACACCTGCCACCCGGATGCAGCATCCAAATCGATCGCGTGGCGCGGGAACATGTTCTGGCCAACATTCGTGCAAACTTGAGGAATCTTGCGGATCAAGTTCCGGACCGTCTGGAGTCTTTCGAACACGAGTCCGGACAACCGCTGACGTTTGCCAACTTCGTTCGCTTTCACGATTACGAACCGGAGGCATTGCTTTCCCGCAAGACATGGACGCAATGGAAGGCCAGCGCCCGTCTAGCCGAGATGCCAACAGATCAAGACATCAGCCGATTACAGGATGCTCTCATCAGTGCAGCCCAAACGACTGGCCCCCGTGAAATCGAACGGCTGCGTAAAGTAGTCGCTCACTTGAAGGCCGGAGATTCGACAGCAGCTCTCGCAGCAGCCGGAGATTCGGCTCTTATGGCTCATTATCGCCTGTGGGGCCAACCCGGTCCTAAACTAGGAATGGCAAGCATCGAAGAATCGTTCCGTCGAGCCGCTGAAAATCCATCTGTGTTATGCGACCTTGATGAGATCTTAACTTGGGCTGGCGACGAGTCCCGCGTGGGAAGCATTCCGCTGAACCTGCCATTCTCGTGTATGTTGGAACTCCACGCCACATACGGGAACGATGAAATAAAAGCGGCACTCGGTGGAGCGTCTTTCGACTCCGCAGGTGTCACCGGTGTTGGTCGTCTACATTTCCCGGAGATCAAAACATTCGTCTCCTTGATCACATTCCAAAAAACCGAAAAGGAATTCTCTCCAAGCACGATGTACCAAGATTACCCGATTAGTCGCGATTTGCTGCACTGGGAAACACAATCGCAGACCAGCCAGGCAAGCGAGGCCGGACAAAACCTCCTTCACCACAAAGAGCGCGGCTACGCCATGTTGTTCTTCGCCCGGGCAAAGAAGAAAATCGAAGGCATCACAGTGGCTTTTACATTCCTTGGTTCTGCGCGGCTTGTCAGCTTCCAATCAGAGCGCCCAATCCAGATGGTCTGGCAGCTCGACCACCCGATGCCCGCCGAGATGTTCGAGGATAATCGGCGGGGTGGTTGAGGTAGCCTGCGGTGGTTTGACGAATTTCATTCTTATTGCGAAGTTCGGCAGCTCACCCGCCTCACCCCCAGCCCCGCTCCAATCTGAATTAGCGAGGGTGGCGCCTCCCCGGTCGAGGTGGGGAGGGAGACAGGAATGCGGACTTGAAGACGGAAACGAAAACCGAGGCGGTGCAGCAGTGAGCGGACGCGCTTTTCGGGCGTCGTGTCCTTGCCCCGGATGCGACTCATGTTCCATGAACGACGCTCTTTTGTCAGCCGGTCTTTCGAACGAACCGCAGATGGTTTCGGCGAGTCGCCATGCACGACACGCGAATGGCGTGAGCGGCTTTTATTTCTGAGCCGGTCTTTGTTCACACAGGAAATTTTAATTCAATGGCGCGCAGAGGCGAAAGTGCTAACTCTAACAGGACTCGAGAATCCGAACGAAGCATTCGACGGGAACTGGCACTTGGGACAAGCGAGGCCGCGACAACAGTCGGAATGCCCGTGCGCTGCTCGTCAAGGTCTGGTGGGTTGCGCCGGGCCGATGACCTGGATGGCCGCGCTTATCCGTTCCAAATCCTTCCGCTGGCCCGGATGTTGCCGGACGAATTCATCGAGGAGCTGCCGGGCTTCGCTCTCCCGCCCGCTGCGAGCCAGCAAATCGCCGAGACCGCCGACGGATTCAGGATTTTCGGGCCAGAGCTGCGCGGCCAGGCGGTACGCTTGTTCGGCCTCCGCAGTGAAGTTGTGCGCGCCAAGCAGGTTGGCCGCTGCCACCGCGTCGTGCGAATAGGATTTGAGCGTTTCGAGGGAGCCGACCGCTTCGGGATCCGAGAAGATCTGTTGCGCCGTCTTGCGCCAATAGTCAACGGATTGCGCGGCGCGCTCCGCCGTGAAGCTGTCTTGTCCATCCTTCGCGCCGAGTTCCATGAGTGGGCCGAGCGGCAGCGCGTCGGAATAAGTGCCCTTGAATGGAAATGATTCCTGGAGCGCGAACGAAAGGTCGGGATTCTTCTGCATCAAGGTCTGGAGGAGTTTTTCGTTTATCGCCATGACGGCGGCCTGCCCGCCGACCTGAACTTTGCCGTCGATGACACGGACGTCTTCTCCTGGGCGGACTTGTTTCGGTTCGTCGGGGAACTGCTCGTCGTGCTCAAGGCGCTTTTGCGCGTCGGCTACATACTGCTGAAAGGCGCCCTGGGACTCCTCAGTCGTCAGCGTCGCCATGCGGTCGCTGTAGAGCGTGTTTACGAAATCAAGATACCTCGCGTCGGCAAAGGCGTTTTGAGTTACGATGATGTGCGGCTCGCCACCGCTGGTTTCGTTCAGCAATTCGGGTATCCATCGGCCATTGTCCGTTCCGCCGACGTAAACCATGCCGGGCCGAAGCGAGTCGAGGATGGCGTTGCCATAATCGAGAAGTTGTTGCGCGGGCCAAAGGTGGGCCTGCTCGGCCACGCCGTAGGCGTCGAGTACCGCCGGCCAGAACAGGTCCAATTCCGCCCAATGATTCGTCGAGTGCTCATATTGGCCTGACCGGCTTGCCAACGCTTTCCACTGGGCCTCTATTTCCTCCCAACGACCCGACTCGATGGCAGCGAAGAATTTTTCAACTTCGGGAGGCACCTCCTTTTGGGAGCGACGGCCAATCGCGCGGGCGAGTTCGCGGCGGTTTCCGGCAAACTGGCTGACTTTGTGGGCGACAATTTCCTCCGCCGCAGGGGCCGGGGCCGAACTGGAGTTGTGGGCGAACCTCCGTGCGCGCCCCGTGCCGGGAGCAACCCCAGCATCACTCGTCGAGCCCGTTGTATTCGCGGGACCAAGGGCGGAGGGTGAATCGTCATCGTGTAGCGATCGAAACATCCCAAGCAGAACCACGAGCGCGCAGCCAGTCATGAGCCACAACCATAGTGAACTCCTGTTGGATTTCTTTTGGAGCGCCGATTCGGGTTGGGCGGGTTCCTTCTTCATGTTCGGCCGATTGTTCTCTTTACCCTCAATGACACCGTCCTCAGTGGGATTTGTATAAGAGCCTGTTTTAAAATTCCGTGGGGTCCTGCGACGAGGAATTTTGGTTGTGGCCAAGGCGGCGAGGTCCGAGCCGGACTGGCCAATGGAGCATCCCCGAAGCGGGCTGTGACGGCCGAGCCCACGCAGGCCACAGCCAAAAGGACCGCCGCCCGGAGGGTTTTCGCGGAAAAGGCAGCCTGGCTTCGTTGCTCCTCGGTT
>JBDTOW010000594.1:0-3906 GCA_039933075.1 Verrucomicrobiota bacterium
ATGTTGCTGCCCGCCCTTGCCAGCGCCAAGGAGAAGGCGCGCCGGACCGCTTGCTACAATAACAGCAAGCAGCTCTGTCTGGCGATGCTGATGTACGTGGACGACAATGATAGTCATTACCCGCCGCGCATGCCTGACCCTGATGCCGGGCCAGCGTATCCGTGCAAACCGTGCCGGACAATCGACTGGCGTCCTTATGCGATCTCATTTCTCGGAGGATCGAGCAAGGTCGTGGCAGGAACAACCAACATTACGCTTACGGGAGGTGTCACCAATGTATTCATTTGTCCCAGTGATAAGGGCGTGCCCGCCGACATCGCCGCGGACCCGATGAACCAAGCTAGTCCTCGTCCCAAGCGCATGGCAGACTTCTACGGCAGTAGTTATTGCTTGAACACCGTGGTCACTCGCTTGGGAGCGGAAGGGGCCATCGTGAATCCTTCCGAAACCTACATGGGCGCGGAAATCTGGTCCTGGCATCCGCCGCAACAGATGGCGGTGGGAAATTTCAAAACCAAGACTACCAAGCCGGTGCGGGTCACCTTTTTCTGTGACGGTCATACGGCGATTGCTTCTGAAATCGCCATCGCCGAACAATGCACGCCCCCTGCAGCTCCGGGCATAGGCCCGGTCCCGTGATAGCGCGGAACACTCATGTTGCGCTACTTTGGCTCTCTCTTTCTCGTTGCTTTTCTCACTGGCTGTGGCGATCAGCATCCCATCATTTTAGGTAAACCGCCCGAAGGATCTCCGCGGAGCATTGCCAATTCAAAAGCAACTGATAGCTCCGGTACGGTTACAGTGCGCGGTGTGATGGTCGAAAAATGTCCGGTTGCCGGTTGCTGGTTTATCCTTCGTGACCAAACCGGAAGGATCAAAGTGGACACCAAAGGAGCGGGCTTCGTCGTTCTCGACGTGGCGTTAAGGACGACCGTAACTGTCACCGGCAAAATTGCCGCCAACGGCGCCGAGAAAATCATTGAAGCCAGCGGGCTGCGTTACTGAAATGCTTCGCAAATTCGGCTTCCCCACGATTGCGGTCACCTTGATCGTCGTCCTCGCCGCGTGGTGGACCAGAATTTCTTTGTCCTTATCGTTGGAGACTCCGAGTGAACTCAAAACTTCCCGCATCGAAGCGGCGCCGATGTGTCCTTGGCGCGAGCCCGATGCCGATCTGCGCGCGTTCTTTCCCGAGGCAACGAGGTACGAGACGGAAACTCGCATCTTAAGCGGTCTTCGCGTGGAGTTGGCAGACCGGCTGGGGCGAATGCCGACGGCGGAGGAAAACGCGCTTCATTTGTATCGCGTCTTTCGCGAGCAAGAGCCGATCGGAACGATCCTGATACGCCGTGTCAAGGGCGAGTACGGCGCAATGGAAATTGTCCTGGCAGTCTCCCAAAACGCCCAAGTGCGCGGCGTGCGTCTGCAGCGGTCGCGCGAGCCCGAATCCGTCGCGAACATAATTGAGCGGCCAAGCTGGCTCAACGCATTTCAAGGGAAAGAGGTGCAGGATAAATGGGTGCTTGGCCTCAATATACCTGAAGTTCCCGACGAAGCACGCACCTCCGCCAAGGCAATCGTGGATGGTGTGCGGAGCCTGTTGATTTTGCTCGACACTGCCGGAAACCCAAACGCAATCACAACGCGCTCCCATCACCCATGATCCGCCTGGCATTCCGAAATTTAGCCGGACGCCCGTTGCGCGTTGCGCTAACCGTCGCCGGTTTGGCGGTCGCCATGGCGGTGCTCGTTTGCCTGTCCGCGTTCGGCCAGGGTTATCGGCGCGCGCTCGGTTCCGAACTGGACCGAATGGGATTGCAACTCATGCTGGTGCCGCTCGGCTGTCCGTATGACGCCGCCGCCCGCGTGCTCAAAGGCAGGACGCTGGAAAACTCGCTGCCGGAGTCCGCGCTGAAAACGGCGCAAGCCGACCCTGCCGTAGCCGTGGCCGCTCCATTGTTAATGGCAGCGGTGCCGCGTCCGCGCGAAAACCGGACCGACATGTGGGTAGGACTCGACGAAGCGGCGCTGCAACTCAAGTCGTGGTGGAGGGTGAAAGACGGCGACCGTTGGTTCCGCGATCCGGACTCGGTCATCCTTGGCTCCGAAGCCGCCGTGATCGAAATGCGCGCGGTCGGCGACAAGCTTTACAGTCCCGAAGCTGGCCAGACGCTGCGAGTCAGCGGTGTCTTGGAACGAAGCGGAACAAGTGACGACAGCCTGTTTTTTGTTCCGTTGGTAACTGCTCAAAAAATGTTCGCACAGCCAGGACGCTTGACGGCCATCGCCATCCGCTTGCGGGACCCCGGCCAGTTGCGGGAAGTGACCGAGCGCTTGCAGCGTATCCCCGGCGCGCAGGTCGTCACGTTGACCGAGATGATGGGAACATTTCTCAACCTGGTCGGAGCGGTACGCACACTCGTCACGGCGATCGCCATCGTCGCCATCACCACCGCGGGACTGGGCGTGTTCAACACACTGCTGGCCGCCGTGCTCGAGCGCGCGACCGAATTGTCCCTGATGCGGGCAATCGGGGCCTCGCGTTTGCAAGTGTTTGCTTTGATCACCACCGAGTCCATCCTGCTTACCGCCGTTGGCGCGGCCTGCGGAATAGCACTGGCTGTGGTTCCAGGTCGTTTGATAGAAAACCTCGTGAAACAGTTTATCCCGTTCGCTCCGACAGAGTCGTTGCTTTCGCTGACCCCACCGGTCGTCCTGCAAAGTCTGGCGCTGGCACTGACCCTCGGCGTAATCGCCGGCATCTACCCGGCGTGGCGGGCCAGTCGGCTGCATCCGGCGGATGCGGCAAAAATGGAATGAAAATCACCTGGCTCACGCTCTCTCTAAGAGAGTGGCACCGGCGACCGCTTCGGACGGTTGTCACAGCAACGGGGGTGGCAATCGCCGTAGCGGCGCTGTTCAGCCTGCTCGCTTTTCAGGACGGCTACCGGGCAGGAATCCAGTCGGAATTGGGCCGTCTCGGCGCGCACATCCTTGTCGTTCCCAAAGGCTGCCCGTACGACGCCGCGTCGATCGCACTCCACGGCGCAAGTTGGCCATGTTATTTGAAGGCCGATTACATGAATGAAGTCCGTGCCGCGGCCGGCGTGGCAACGGCCGCGCCGGTGTTGATGTCCGCGTTTTACGGCGCGGATGGAACGCAGGCAGTGTATCTGGGAGCGGACCAGAATATTCTAAAACTGAAGCCGGGCTGGCGTATCGACGGCCATTTCCCCGAATCCGAAGGAGAAGCCCTGGCCGGAGCGGAAGTGGCGCGACGCAACAACTGGCTCATCGGGCAGTCGATTACCCTGCCGGAGATCAACGGTAGACGAGTGACGATCAGCGGTGTGCTGGCGAAGACGCAGGGCGCCGATGATGGCTTCCTATATCTGCGATTGACCGACGCCCAACGGCTTTTCCGGCATGAACGCGAATTGACGCACATCCTCGTGAAGCTGGCCGATCCCAATCAGCTCGACTACACCGTCACTCAACTGCGCGGTTGCAACGCCGGCATGGAAATGAACGTCGTGCCGCTCGCGCACCTCTTCCGCACCATCCAGTCCCTGGTGAATTCCACTCGTCTTTGGCTGGGTTGCGTCGCGCTGGTCGCGTTGCTCGTGGCGGGGGCCGGCGTAAGCAATGCGATTCTCATGGCGGTCGTCGAACGCACGCGCGAAATCGGGATCATGCGCGCAACCGGCGCAGCGCGCGGTGACATCTTCCGTCTGATCTGGCTGGAGACGATTCAAGTGTGCCTGGCCGGGGGAATCACCGGAATTATCGTGGCGTTCGCCGCCTCGCGTGGAGTGGAATCGTGGCTGCGAACACGGCTTCCATTCGCGCCGGCCGACCCGCTGATTCGTTGGGAATGGTGGATTGTAATCGCCTGCCTCGGCTGCG
>JBDTOW010000595.1:0-3901 GCA_039933075.1 Verrucomicrobiota bacterium
TGGCAAGACAGTGCCGAGGAATTCAACTTCTGCGATCTGCAAGCAGCAACCGTTGGGCGTGGTTGCCGTTTCAGTAACGATCCACCGGTAGTGCTTGTACGGTTTGAAGTTGGTGAAAGAGAGCGTTTGCTTCTGGAATCGCGCGGTAAACACGGGAATATTCGTCACCGTTGTGATCATTTCCCAAGTACCGGAGTTGAAGTTTGTGATCGTATCATCATTCGATCCCTCCAAAGTAATCGCCTTCGGATCGCGTTCCGGGCCGTCATTCGCGGACTCCATCGCAATACCAGTGACCAGGGTAAGGCCTACTGATGGAGTCACCACAAAGCCGGAAGGTGAAAACCCGGCAGTCGCGCCATCGCGACCGCTATCGAAGTTGAGATATTTTGTCGGCTGACCATCGATGGCGTTTGCCACACCCTCCGATCCGGGGCTGTTGGCTGATGAAGCGATAATTGGATCGCCGGGCTGAGTCACGTCGCTTTGCGCATATGCACTTAAACACCCTCCCAGAAGAATGGAGAGGGCGGCTGTGCCGACCTTAGGTACTCTGAGTTTTAACATAAAAAGATTGTGGGAATGTCGCTGGTTCGGAATTCGGGGAACTTTTATCCGAGCTTAGGCCGAAGTGTCAAGAGATTTTCAAAACGGTTTCCAGGACATCTTTCGGGCCTTTCTCTTCCGAATATCCTTGAGTGTCGACGGGCTTACAGCGCGATCAAGAACTATTGCGGCCTCTCAATACGGCTGGAGATCAGGGTGCCGGTCGAATTGATCGTCACTTCCGCCACATTTGGCGGTACATCCGTTGTCGTGGATTTACCACCGGGCCAACGGATCCAAATCTGCGTGGGCAATTCCGGTGTGCCGAGGACCTGAACGGCGCTGTCCTGTGACCAGTAACCAGAACCGCCGTGAATTTCCCTCGTCGGCCCGAATCGTTGACCGAACAGCGGTCGTATTGTAGCGCCCACGCCATTTGGGTTGCCGGGTGGCCCGGCCAATCGAACGCGAAGGCCCGGTTTGGCCGATACGTTCTTAAACAGCCTTGTCGGCGCGCCATTCTGTGTCACAACGAGATCGACACGTCCGTCTTCGGTGAAGTCGGCCAGCGCCGATCCGCGCTGCTCGCCATAAACGGCGATACCCGACTCCTGGCCTGGCACCGGCCGCAAATTTGGGGTTCCGTCACCCTTTAGCCAGAGTCCGCGTCCGGCGTCGAGGCGAGGGATTTCCGGTTGGGTCTCGAAAAAATTCTGGCTCAGAAAAATGTCTTCGTGGCCATCACCGTCAAAATCCCCGACATTAATGCCGAAGACGGGAGCGAGTTGGGCTTCGCGGGGTAATTCGACTGCCTCAAAGCGGCCGCCTCGATTAAAAAAGATCGTCGAGGCCAGCGTGTTCGCGCGGCTCTGCGTGGCGCGGAGTTTCTGTTCGTCCAACACCCGTTCGACGGTTGTTTCGCTAAAAGCCCGGTTGCCGGCAAATCGGCCGAGCAAGAACGGTAACGACGCGGACAAGGGATCCAACATCCGGCGCGGCAAGACCGAGGCATTGGAGGGATCGTATTCTGTCTCGATCAGGTCGACCAGTCCACGCCCGCCCAGGTCCCCATAGTACAATAGGAGCGGACGCCCGCTCGTCGCTTGATACGGACTGTTGTGACCCCAATTACCGGCAATGACGTCCAGTTTGCCATCGCCGTCGATGTCCCCGGTACTCACGGAGGTCCATAGACCGGTGTATGGCGTCAAACCCAAATCGGCTGTCACTTCGCGAAGTTTCCCGCCTGCGTTCTGGAAAATCCGGATCGGCCCCCATTCGCAGGCGAGAATCAATTCCGGAAAACCATCCCCGTCCAGGTCGCTCCAAACCGCGCCACTAACCAGTCCGACTTTTTCCAACAGCCGGCTGTTCTCCGCATCCAACGACCACTGTTTGCCGTCGTGACGATAAATCCGCGAACTGGCGGCTTCCGGCCAGCGCCCCGGTACCACTCGGCCTCCGATGAACAGATCCAAATTGCCATCGCCGTCCATATCTGCCAGCGACATTGGCCCGGTGCTGCTCTGGTGGCCGGGAAAACTCTCATAAACGACCTTCAGCGCCAAATCGTATTGCCGCACCGCTCCTCCAACGGCGAGACCGTCCTCGTAATTTGCCGATCCGGCTAACACGACCGATTGCCCGCCGGGCTGATGCCAGCCCAGCACCGTCGTTTGATCTCGGGTGGCTGGCGCGTCGAATGGCGCTCCGGTTATTCGCCGAAATTCTCCGCCATTGTTTCGATAAGCTGCCATTTGGCCGCCCCGCCCGGTGCCAACGATTAAATCGTCGTGACCGTCACCATCCAAATCAAACCAGGTGACTCCCGGCCCTAGCTGGCTGAGCTTGTAGGGCAGCAAGGGTTGCCGTGCGTAATCGTCGAATTCTTCTTCGTGGTGCGTATGTTGCAACAAAACGCTCACGTCTTCAAAGAACGTTGGAGCGTGGAGCGTGGAGCGTGGAGCGTGGTTTTCGGAGCCCTGCGCTTCTAACGCTCCGAAGCTCCGAAGCTCCGACGCTCCGACGCTTTGACGCTCTAACGCTCCGACGCTCCGACGCTCCAACGCTCCCCCCTCGCTCGCGCCCGTTTCCTCGACCTCGTAGACTCGGTTCGATCCGACGTTGCGAACGGTGCTCAGCTTGCCGCCGCGCCAGGACACTTCCAGAATCATTTCCCCGGCCGTCTTCCCCGCGGCGAATACCAACATCGGGTCTGAGCCAGAGGTGTATCTGCCGCCAGCGACGACCTCCTGGCTTTGCACGAGAACGGCTCCGTTGAGCAATTTAATCTTTGCCCCAATCCCTTGGGTGTTTGGCGGAAGCCCCTTCAACCGTACAGCCACACGAGCGGCAACGGTGTCATTTCGATAAACCCCGGCCACACTCCCAAGGTTGTTCGCCACAAAATCCAGGTCGCCGTCGCCGTCGAAATCCGCGAGCGCGATGCCGTGGTGACTGCCCGCGTTCTCGGTCCCCCAGATGCGTGTCGTCTCTTGAAATCTGAAACCACTTAAATTCTTGAAGGTGACAATCGGCATCTTCAATTCAGGATAAAGCCGCCTGTGCATCATCAGTTCGGTGGTGAACGCTTTCTGTCGTTCGACGGCGTTGGTGAATCCCTTCCAGGAGTGTTGGCGGGACTTTATCTGCACCTCCGCGTCCAGATCCTGTACATCCCTGGAGTTGCCGGCGGAGACAAGCAGATCTTCGTAACCATCCAAATCGACATCGAGGAAGATCGGCTGCCACGACCAGTCGGACGCGGCCAGGCTGGAGTAGTTGGCGATTTCAGCATACGTGCCATCGCCGCGATTATGGAAAAGCGTGTTTCGCATAATCTGCGGTCGGTTGTCGATCGCCCCAACTGGAAGCGCCATCGGAATCTGGGCGAACTTTTGCCGTTTGCGAAGACGGAGATCACGGCTCAGCATGTCGACGACGAAGAAATCCACGTTTCCATCGCGGTCCACATCCGCGAAGTCGACGCCCATCGAACTGCTGCTGGTGGCACGCAGCGCCAGCCTTGCGATGGCGCGAAAATTTCCTTTGCCGTCATTGATCCAGATCCGATCCGGCGTCCAATAATCATTGCAGACGTAAATATCAGGAAAACCGTCGTTATTGATGTCCCGGAAGGTGGCGGTTAAGCCCCAGTCCAGCGGCGGCTGAGTCAAGCGGTTTCCGTCCTCGTCAACAAACCGTCCGTCCGTCCACGAGACCGGGGTGAAATGGCCCTTGCCATCGTTGAGAAGAAGTTGATCCGGCTCGCCGTACTCCAGCACCTGGCCATTAACCACCACGAGTCGGTTCTTGAACTGGGGAGGCACGATCAATTTCCCTTTCACCTGCAGCA
>JBDTOW010000596.1:0-3889 GCA_039933075.1 Verrucomicrobiota bacterium
AAAGCGCCCTTTGTATTTGCTAATCAGCTACGATCGCGCTAAATAAAACGAATCCGATGTGGCAACTGTTCAAAGAATTTCTTCTGTTCATCCGTCAGGAAAAAAAATGGTGGCTGGTGCCGCTGGTGATTGTCCTGCTCGTGTTGGGAGCGTTAATTATCTTCAGCTCCGGCAGTGTCCTGGCGCCTTTCATGTATCCTTTCCTGTGAGTTGACCGGCCCGTGCGACACATCCTGGGCATTTCGGCTTTCTATCACGATTCCGCCGCGGCTCTGCTGGCCGACGGTGAGGTGATTGCCGCCGCCCAGGAGGAGCGCTTCACCCGGCGCAAGAACGACGAAAGTTTTCCGAACCACGCCGTCGATTTTTGTCTGCGTCAGGCTGGACTGACTCCCGCTCAACTGGACGCGGTGGTGTTTTACGACAAACCAATCACCAAATTCACCCGAATGGTGGAGAGTTGTCTGGCGGTGGCGCCGCGCGGAGGGCTTGCTTTTTCCCGGGTGCTCCCGAGTTGGTTGAGCGAAAAACTGAATCTGCGCAAAACCATCGCGGAAGAATTGCCGGGCATCGTCTGCCCGGTTTTGTTCACCGAACATCATCAAGCCCATGCCGCGAGCGCTTTCTATCCCTCGCCTTTTTCCGAAGCCGCCATCCTGACAATTGATGGGGTTGGCGAATGGGCCACGACCACCATTGGCGTCGGGCGGGGCAACCATGTTGAACTGATCCAGGAGCTTCGCTTTCCGCATTCCCTGGGGTTGTTGTATTCCGCTTTCACCGCTTACTGCGGTTTCCGAGTCAACTCCGGCGAATACAAGTTGATGGGGCTGGCGCCCTATGGCGAACCCAAACATGCCGAGGCCATCTTCAACCACTTAATCGATTTGAGATCCGATGGCTCCTTCCGCTTGAATCTCGAATATTTCGGTTTTCTCCATGGTCTTTCGATGACCAACGCCCGTTTTCATTCGCTCTTTGGCGGACCACCGCGAAAGCCCGAGGGGCCGATCGAGCAGCGGCACATGGACGTGGCGCGTTCTATCCAGGCTGTCACCGAAGAGGTCATGTTGCGTTTGGCGCGGCACGCGCGGTCGGTGACGGGTCTGGCGAATCTTTGCATGGCTGGCGGCGTGGCTCTGAATTGTGTGGCCAATGGGCGCATCCTGCGGGAGAAAATCTTCGATCGCATTTGGATCCAGCCGGCCGCGGGCGATGCCGGTGGGGCGTTGGGCGCCGCGTTGGCCGTATGGCATTTCGAGAGTGAAAAAACGGGAGTCCCGCGAAAGGTGTGCCAGCCCGATGCCATGCGGGCTTCTCTGCTCGGGCCCGAGTTTTCGGAATCCGAAACGCTCGCGGTCTTGCAGGCGCACGGCGCGGTTTATCAGCGGATCGACGACGAATTGCTGCCGCATCGGGTGGCTGAGTTGTTGCAACAGGAGAAGGTAGTTGGCTGGTTTCAAGGCCGCATGGAATTCGGCCCGCGCGCCCTGGGAAATCGTTCCATTTTAGCGGATGCGCGTTCGCCGAAGATGCAATCGCAGATGAATTTGAAAATCAAATATCGGGAATCCTTCCGTCCGTTCGCCCCGATCGTGCTTCGGGAACGGGTGGCCGATTATTTCGACCTTGAAGAGGAGTCGCCCTACATGCTGTTGGTTGCATCCGTTAAGAACGATTTGCGCCGCTGGCCGACGACGACGACTCGAGGTTTGGATCTGCTTCGTCATCCGCTGTCGACCATTCCAGCGGTGACGCATGTGGACTATTCCGCCCGGGTGCAAACGGTCACGCACCGGCAGAATGCGAAACTGTATGCGTTGCTGCAAGCGTTTGAGCACGCCACCGGATGCGGTGTGCTGGTGAACACCTCCTTTAACGTGCGGGGCGAACCAGTGGTTTGCACTCCGGACGACGCTTATCGCTGTTTTCTGAATACCGAAATGGATGTGTTGGTTCTGGGTAATTTTCTGCTGGAGCGCACGGCTCAGCCGTCGACGCGGCCCGCTCCCGCTATTTCGACAAACAAAGAAATGGCGTCACTCAAATGGAAATCCAAGCTGAAGGACAATGTTCGGGAATGGCGAAAATTCACCCTGGTTTGGGTTCTGGCCATCGCTCTGCTGGCGTTCTGGAATGAACACCGTGGGCGGCTGTCACCGGGGGTGTTTGTCGTGGTGCTCGCTTGTCTGGGCATTGTCGCGGTCTGGTGTTGGCTTCGCCCGCAAGATTTTCGTAAACCGTACCGTTGGGGAATGACATTCAATCACCACGTCGGTCAATTGATGGGTAAGGTGATGCTCACCGTGATTTATCTGCTGTTGCTTACCCCGCTCGGTTTGCTCCTGCGCGTCTTAGGAAAGGACTTGTTGAGTCTGCGGCCGCCTCGAAATGCGCTTAGTTATTGGCAGAAGTCGAAACTGCCGGGCCGATTCGACCGCCAATTTTGATCGAGGATATCTTTCTTCAATTGACGTCAACATGGAAATCGGCAAGCGCATATTTGCCGAGAGGCCATTGTCATTGATCAACTCGAAGCGATGCTGTTCACCGAAAATGGTTCGCAAGCGCGCTTCGGTGTTCGACAAGCCGATGCCGGCTTTCAGCGCTTCGGTGCGTTGCTGCAACCCGGGTCCGCTGTCGCTCACGTGCAAGTGCCGGAATCCGTTGTCAAGCTGCGCGCGAATGCGCAGTTCGCCAGGCTGGTCGGAGGCAGCGATGCCATGCTGAATGGCATTCTCCACCAGCGGTTGCAAGATGAGGCTGGGCACCTTGACGACGAGGACATCTGGGGCGACGTCCCATACCACTCTCAACCGATCGCCGAGGTGCATTTGCTCAATGTCGAGATAGGCTTTGATGAACTCGATCTCCTCGGCCAACGGAACCTCGCGCTGGTCCGAGGATTCCAGCGCCCGCCGGAGCAGGTCACCCAGGCGGAGAACCAATTGTTCGGCAAGGTCGGGATCTTCATGCACCAACTCGGCAATAGAATGAAGTGTGTTGAAGAGAAAGTGGGGATTCAACTGGCTCCGCAATGCCTGGAGTTGCGCATCCCGCAGGCGCGACTCGAGCTCCGCGGACTTCAACTGCCAATCGAGCAGATCACTCGAGCATCGTATCGCGTGCCAGACGATTGCCAGGACGGCGAACATGAATGGATTCGTACCACTGCCCTTCAGCACCGACGAGCTAATCTTTGAAAGTATGCCACCCGGCTGATTCGCTCCCGGCGAAAAACACCATTCAATCCAGTCTTTTGCAAACTTGAACGAGTTTTCGAGCAAAGGATGTAGCAAGGAAACGCCAATCACACCCAGCATCAGGCCGACCACATACCGCTTCCAGGTGCGCGGGTCTTCGTATAGCCGGCGGCACAGCCAGAAAATGGGAATGCCCAGGACGGCCCAGCAAGACCAATAAGCAGCCTGAATCCAGAATACCTCCGACCATGAATTGACATTCCCGGTTCGACAACGCGGGCAAGAGCATCCCCGCGAGGATCGCAATGATAGCGATGACGACTAATAATTCGATCAGGGTGAATGCCAGTCCCCAAGCTGGCGGATTTGCGCGTTTCCGCGCAAGAGTTCGGTCGAGTGATTTCATAGGAGCGCATTTGACGCTCCTTTCAGCGAATGCGAAACGGATTTGCGACGAACGCAGGCGTAGGACGATGAACGGCCCTTCTGGCACGACGAACGGGTAAGTCACCTAACGCTTCCCGAGCGTTCTTGAAGAATGGGAATCACTGTTTCTGTTCTCAGCCCGACCATTGGTTCGTCAGATACGGAGCAAACCGTGGAAACGAACAATCCGCAAGCCATTGAGGAAGAGTGCGTCCGACAGGACTTGAACCTGTAACCTTCTGATCCTAAGTTCTACGCTT
>JBDTOW010000597.1:0-3888 GCA_039933075.1 Verrucomicrobiota bacterium
GATTGCGGGATTTGGCAGCCTCATGGTGGCAAAACATCAAGGAATCGCCAGCCTCGGAGCCGTCATGGCGATTGGCACCGCGATGTGTATGGTGGCTTCGCTCACCGTGCTCCCCGCTGTTCTTAACTTGCTCAGCCAATTTGGCTGGAGCATGACGAAGAAACGAAAGCTGGGGAAACCTGCGGCCGCTAGAGGAGCAAGCCGCGAATAATTCGAGAGTACACCGGCCTTCGATCGTATTGAAAATCCTCGAACACCGGTCCAGGCTGGCCATGCGGTGACTTCTAATTATCGAGACATGCAAACCAGAATCAATCGCCGTCATTTCCTGGGCGCTGCCGTTCTCGCGCCGATGGCCGCATGGGTGTCATGCCGATCACCGGACGGCGGCCGGCAGAACAGCGCCAGCCGCCCAGCGCGGCTCTTCTTCGTGTCGCAAGGCAAAACTGCACTGATCAATGCCGACGGCAGCGGCCTTCGCTACCTTGAGTTTGATGTTCCCAACCAGGCTACCTGGCAACCTGCCGACTTTTTCTCCGACGGGCACCGGGTCCTATTCCTCAGCATGGAGCCGCGTCGGGACGGGCCGGGACGGCCGTTCGAGGATTACTACACACAAACACCGACGCACCTTTGGATTTACGATCTCGATTCCGGTTCACTGAAAGAGATCGCCACGCGCGATCGGAAGGCGCCGTTTTATACGCCACAACTACTGCTCAACGACGAACGCATGCTGGTGCAGGTCGTCCGCAATAAAGTCGGCCAGACCTTCAGCATGAACCTCGATGGTACGGACGCCCGCGAGTTCACCCGCGCGGGAGAAGGTTTGCCTTACGGCCTGAGTCTCAGTCCGGATAAGGGACGGGTGGCCTATCACATCGCCAGTCCGGCCGGCTACCAGATCTGGACCAGCGACGCAGCGGGCGGCAAACGAATCAAGATCGCCGGTCAGGCCGGCCATCTTTACTTCGGCCCGGCCTGGTCGCCGGATGGCAAGTGGCTCGCCTATCAGGATTGCCAGCCGGGCACCGATCCTGGCCACGATTGGTCGGACGTTTGCGTGAGCCCGCCGGATCGATCGGAGCAGCGCGTTTTGACCGAGGGTCGTTCCATGTGGTTTGCCGCCACCTACGGCAATCCCATGAACCGCGGCGGCGGCTCGAACCTCGTCACCTGGACGCACGACAATGCCATCCTTTTTCCCAGGCGATTGCCCGGCTCGAAAGTGGCCTGGGAGTTCCAGCCCCAACGACCGGACACCGACCATTTCAACCGGGATTACAAACCGGACCTGGCGCGCGGCGGCACGGAAATCTGCCGGCTCGATCCGCGCGATAACTCGGTCACGCTCCTCACGCATTCCGATCCACCCGTCTGGGACTTTCGGGCGAGCGAATCGTCCGACGGCCGATGGATTGTTTTCTGCCGCGCCGCCACAGGCGACGTGCCGGGCGTTTGGGTCATGGACGCCTATGGGCGCCATCCGCGCCAGATCGCGAAAGGGCCGGAGGACCGCGGGGTCGATCATCCGCGTTGGCTACCGGTCGCGGTCGAATAAAAACTAGACTAGCCGCAATCCGTAGATGAAACCGAGCCTGACGAACATTCTATGCACGCGTTGCGGGCTTTGTTGCGACGGGTCGTTGTTTGCCGATGTGGAGATGGCCAGCCGCGACGAAGCCTCGGCGCTGGAAGTCATGGGGTTGGAGGTCGAGGACGACGACGAGGATAACGGGGGTCTTTTGTTGCAACCATGCGGAGCATTGAAGGGAAAAAAATGCAGCATTTACCCCTATCGCCCGGATTGTTGCCGGACGTTCGAGTGTCGATTGCTGCAGGAGGTCAAGCGCGGTGCGGTCAGTATCGATTGGGCAAAAGAGAAGATTGCGGAGGCGTTGAAACGAATCGAACGCTTCAAAGAACTTGTCGTCGCGTTCGGGCAGGCCAACGAGCGTCTGCCTTTGAAGGAGCGCTGCGTTGAGGCGCTGGCGCTCTCGGAGGAGGTCGATCCTGACCCGGAAATGCACCGGAAGCGTCGTGCACTGGAAGCCGCGATGACGTCCGTGGAGACTTTGATTCAGGAAACGTTCCTTGGAGATTGAGGGAGAGCCGGGATCATCGCCGCCGAATCCTAACCCACGTCCTACGAGTAATGAAGCCTCCTGACCAACGGATGCCTCAAGGATAGATCAGGGCTCGACGGAGTCTCACCCTACCACGGATTTTGGTTGCTGCTTGCGGCGCTGAGAAACATCCAGGCTAACGGGTGGTGGTGAACGATTTGAAGATGTTGGCGAAGGCCCAGGGTTGGCGAGGGCTGCCCGTGGCGGAAGCTGCGCTGTTGGTGATGCTCGTCCCGCCAGTGGTGTTAGTGCTGCTGGTAGCGTTTGCCGTTCTGTTTCTGCGGGGTCGCGCCGAGTCGTGGTTGATCGACCAGTAGTGCAGCGAGCAGATCCACGGCGTTTGGTCGGCGAAGACTTTGAGGGTTTTGGCGTCGTCGAGGGTGAAGACCTCGTCCGAGGAGCCGTTGTTGCCCAGGCAGGGGCACAGTCCCACTCGAATGCCGGGGTCGATTTTCTGGATTTGCTCGTAGGTCTGCTTGGCGGAATCGATGCCGAGTTCGCCCTCGGATTTCCCTTTGTTGATAAACTTCTTTCCGAAGTACATGACCATGATGTTTGCAGAGTGGACATTGAGCCCTTTGGCTTTGGCGTCGGCCAGCAGCGCTAGAGAGGCCTCCGAGATGCCATCGGGATTCACGGGAAGCGTGAAGGAGATTTTCAGGCCGGGATTCCGGGCCTGGAGGGCGGCGAGAACGGTGTTGCGGCGCTGGCTCGCCACGGGGTTCTTCTCAAGGTTGGAGCCTTCGATATCGAAGTCCAGCCAGGTGAAATGGTAGCGGTCGAGGATCGATTGGTAGGCGGCCTGGAGCTTCGCCGGATCTTCTTCCACGATGGCAAGCTCGCGCCCGGCCTCTCCACCGAAAGAGATAATTACATCGCCGCCCCGTTTGCGGATTGCTTCGATCTGATCCTTGTATAAGTCCTGGTCCATGGGGATGCGGCCATCCCACGCTGGCTCTTTGTGGTACCTGGCATCTTTGCCGTTGCCGTCCTGGCGGGCGATGATGAAAGCGAGCGTGTAATCTTTGAGGCCGCAGGCGTCGTAGCAATCGGTGAGTTTAAAGTCGTCGCCCGAGCCGAGATACATATACGGCGCGAAAACTCTGGCAGGCCACTCAGCGCGGACGGTAGTGATAATCGGGCTCGCCACCACTGACAGCGCGATTACGGCGACGTAAATCAATTGCTTAGGCATGGTTGGAATACCAATCAATCAATGGAAGGCCGCTCCGCGCCGGAGTGTCAACACTGGAGTTGCGCGCTGCTTTTGACCGCTTATACTCGCAGCAATTCAAAACTTAACCTGATGCCACGCCATGAAACCTAACATCTCCCGCCGCCGCTTCGTTTCCACCGTCGCGACCGCTGCCGCCGCCGCGCTCGTCGCACCGCGCTTGCTGACGGCGCAGAAATCCGACAAACAACTCGTCATCGGCACGGGCGAGCATCGCTACGAGGTGCTGCACAACTGGGCGCAGTTGCCGGACAAATACTCCTGGCAGACCACGCACAACGTCGCCATGGACCGCGAGGGCCTGCTTTATGTGATCCACGAAGGCCGTGAGAACCTCCAGGATCACCCGTCCATTTTCGTGTTCGACGGGCAGGGGAAATTCGTGCGCGCCTTTGGCAATCAGTTTCAAGGGGGCGGCCACGGTCTCGAAGTTCGCACCGAGGGCAATGAGCAATTTCTCTACGTAACCGGCTACCAACAGTTGAAGAACTTTGCCAAGCTTACGCTCAAGGGCCAATTGGTCTGGGA
>JBDTOW010000598.1:0-3876 GCA_039933075.1 Verrucomicrobiota bacterium
CTCTCAGAACAAATCTCCGCAAGAAGCGGCTAAAGCCAAAATGAGAACTGCTGGTTCAGCCCCGAATGGGCCGCTCGGCTTTTTCATGGCGTTTCTGCTCGTCTTCGCCATTTGGCAGCGGCAGCGTTTGTCACGACAGTTGCATGAGAGACGAGACACAAATGCCGCCTAACGAAGATCGGTGCCGCGAACGGGAAACAGCCGTTCAGCTTGTTGAGAAAAATCGAACGTCACCGGCGGCTATGGGGCGCAAGACTTCGCGGCCCGTCTGTAGAAGATCGGTCCGTAGATTATTTCTTTGATTCCCCGGACTTGCCATTTGCAGCCATGATCTCGACCTTGGCCTCGGTTTTGAGTTTTTCCAGGTAATCCGGCAGTTGCTTTTGAATTTCCATGAGCTCCAATCGTTCTTTGATTTCCTTTTCGACCTTGGCGTATTCAACCTTGTTGGCTGGTATTTTCTCGTAAACTTTGATGATGTGGAAACCATAGGCCGTCGCAACGAGGTCGCTGATTTGATTGGTCTTCATCGAAAAAGCTGCCGCTTCAAATTCGGAAACCATCTGTCCGCGGGGAAAGGTGTATTCTCCTCCCGCATTTTTTGAGCCCGGGTCATCGGAAAATTCCTTCACGAGTTTGGCGAAATCCTCGCCAGCCCGGGCACGCGCGAGAACTTTTTCGGCCAGTTTCTTTTTTTGTTTCTTTTGATCATCCGTGAGGTCGGCGTTGGTGGCGGTGTCCTTGGTCGCAATTAATATATGAGCCGCGCGGACTTGCTCCGCTTGTTGGAAATCCGCGGTGTTATCCTCGAAATATTTTTTGGCATCGGCATCGCTGATTTTCAACTTGGACTTCAGTTCCCGATCGAGAACCTGTTCACAGATCCCTTGTTCGAGCATCTGCGCCTGAAATTGCTCCGGTGTCAGTCCCATCGCTGCGAGTTGCCGGTTGAAGCTTTCTGGAGAAGGCGCGTTGGTCTTGAAATTCTGGATGTATTTTTCCGCGGCCTCTTTGCCCTGAGTTTTGTCCGTCTCGGTGGCCTTGGCTAAAAGGAGCTGGGTGAATATGAGGCGATCCAGAATCTGCCCCTGGATCTGCTCGCGGGCAGACTCGGGAACCGTTTGTCCGCGGGCGGCGGCATTGGCTTTGAACGCGATGAACGCGTTGTCGATCTGGCTGCGCTTTACTTCGCACCCTTTGCCTTTGGCCAGAATCTCGTCCGCCGAATTAAATTCGGCGGCAATTTCTTTCTTTGGAGGTTCAGCGGCGTGCAAGCCGACGGCTACGAGCGCTAACACACCCAGCCAGGCCATGATGTTAAATATTTTATTCATATTGGTTAACTCGTTGAGTATACGGAGCGCTTACAATTTGGCTACTCGAACATTGCTTATGTCCGGATCTTTTTGAATCTCCGCCAGCAGATCCGGCGGCGGCACACTGTCCAGATTCAGCACGGTCAACGCCTGGCCGCCCACTTTCTCGCGGCTTAGGCTCATGCTGGCAATATTCACATTGTACTTGCCCATCAAAGTTCCCAAATAGCCGACGATGCCAGGACGATCTTTATTGGTCAGCAGGCATAAGACTCCTTCGGGCACTATCTCCACCGGCTGCCGGTTCAATCGCACGATTCGGGGCTGGTGGCGTGTGCCGAAAAAGGTGCCACCGGCGGAAATCCTCTGTTCGCCAGAAAACACCGCTACATGAAGCCATTCATTGAAGTCGGTTTCTTCGTTCGACTTAACCTCCTCGATGAGGAGCCCCAACGCCTGCGCCAGAGATCGAACGTTCACCTGATTTACGTCCTTGCCCCCGGCGCTCTCCAAGAAGCCTTTCAAGACGAAGCGCGTGATCGGATCGGTGGGCAGTTCATTGGCTTTGCCGCCGTAGGTAATGACCAATCGGTCGTTGCGTTTCGGTGAAATCTGAGCGAGCAAACGTCCGAGCTTCTCACCGAGGTTTAAGTAAGGCTTCACCAGCGCGTAAGTTTTGGCGTCGAGACTTGGCATGTTGACCGCGTTGCGCACCGCGCCGTGCAACAGATAATCGATAATTGCTTCCGCCACTTCGATTCCGACATTCTCCTGTGCCTCTTCAGTGCTCGCGCCCAAGTGAGGTGTCATGATCACCTCCGGCAACTCGCGCAAAGGAAAACCCGCGGGCGGAGGCTCGACCTCATACACGTCCAAAGCTGCTCCCGCCACTTGCCCGCTTTTAATCGCGTCGTAGAGATCTTTCTCGTTGATGATTCCACCGCGGGCGCAATTGATCACCTTCACCCCCTTCTTCATTTTGGCGAAAGCCGCCGCGTTGATCATTCCCCGTGTTTCATCCGACATCGGCATGTGGACCGTTATAAAATCGGCGGGCGAGTAAATATCTTCCAAGTTCTCCACCAGTTCGACCTGCAGAGCCCTGGCGCGCGAAAGAGCCAGATAGGGATCGTAGGCCAGCACGCGCATTCCGAAAGCGATCGCCCGGCGAGCCACTTCACCCCCGATCCGGCCCATGCCGAGAATGCCGAGAGTCTTGTTGTAAAGCTCGACGCCGGAGAATGCCTTGCGATTCCATTCCCCCGCTTTCATCGACATGTGGGCTTGCGGGATCTTCCGCGCCAGCGCCGTCAACATCGAGAAAGTCAATTCCGCGGTGGAGATCGTGTTGCCTCCGGGAGTGTTCATAACCACGATCCCTCGGAGGGTCGCCGCTTCAACGTCCACGTTGTCAACCCCCACGCCGGCACGGCCGACCACTCGCAGCTTGGGCGCAGCTTCGATCAGCTTGCGCGTCACCTTCGTTTCAGACCGCACCACCATGGCGACGGTGTCCTTTACCAATGGAAGCAAGTCTTCCTCCGCGAGTCGTTTCTCGAGAACGATCACCTTCAACTCGGGCCGCTGCTCCAACAGCGCAATCCCTTTCGGGGAAATGGGGTCGCAAATCAAAACGTTCATAAAACAGGGCGAGCAATCTAGGGGAACACCCAGGACAGGTCAAATACTCTAACCAAACGCCAGCGTTTACCGGCTTGCCCCTCGAGCCGGAATTGGGCGTAGCGGCGGTTGATTGGTTTTAGAGCGAAACGCGGATTTGAGTAACCAATGTCGTTTGAGACCCTGAACGAGTTCGTCGCTGTGAATGATCGCATCGGAGATCGCGCCCAGGAGATTTGTATTGGCCTGGACCTGCGAATTCAAGTTGCTGGTCATGCTCGCGAGATTGTCGAGCGAACGACTAAGATTTTCGACCAGAGCTGTGAGGTTCGTGTTCACATTGTTGAGAGTGGAGCCCGCGTTCGTGAGCGTTTCCTGCAGTTGAGAGTTAATATTAGTCGGAATCAACCATTCGCCGAGAGAACCGCGGGGATCCCGCAATTGCGCGCTGATAATCGCGAGATTGCTGACCGTGGGTTGCCCATTCGCAACCAACAAATTCAGGTTGGTAACGAGGATGCTGCCATTGGTCAAGACGCTGGCGAGTTCGTTGGTGAGGTTGAGAATGTTTGGGAGCGCCACTTCGACCTTGGTCAAGAGTTGATCGAGTCGCTCATTGAGGGCGGGCGCGTCAATCGACAGCAGCCAGTAAGGTTTCGTGCTTTTGGTGATCGGCTGGTAACTCCCCGCGTCCCAGACTCCCACCAGGACTTTCCGCTCCCAGAGCTTGAGAAACTTGCGGCTCTCCTCCTTGTAGGTCGCCTGCCCTCCTATGCCTTTGGTGACTTCCAGGTAACGGTTCCCAAGAAAGTCACCGGTGACTGCCTTTGCTTTGGAATCGGTCCAAAGATAGCCGTAAAAAGGCGATTTAATCACGAACTCGATATAGACATCAAAGTCCTTCCCGGGCTCCTCCGCCGTAATTCGGCTAATCGCTCCA
>JBDTOW010000599.1:0-3868 GCA_039933075.1 Verrucomicrobiota bacterium
CGGCATCTCGCTGCTCTGGCTCATAATATAGCTTTTCGCCCATACCCCACTCGTGGATCATTTTGCGGGCAATTTTGCGCGCCATATCCAAATCTCCGGATGCGCCATTGGTGGTTGAGTCGTAGAAGGTTTTTTCGGCGGCGCGTCCGCCCATCAGCACCAACAGTTCTTCAAGCAGGAATTTTTTGCTCTGGAGGTTTTGATCTTCGTCAGGCAGCAGCGTCGTGGCACCGAGGGACTGGCCGCGGGGCACAATGCTGACCTTGTAAAGCGGCGGCATTAGCGAGGTCTGCAGGTGAATGATCGTATGGCCCGCCTCATGATATGCCACCATCTCGCGTTCCTTCAGTTGCAGCACCATGGATTTTCGCTCTTTGCCGTAGCGAACCTTGTCCCGGGCCATCTCCAGATCGGCCAGCGTGATGTGCGCCGCATCCTGCAAGGCGCTGAGAATGGCCGCTTCATTGATGAGATTCGACAGATCGGCTCCCGACATTCCAGGCGTTGTTTGGGCGATGACGTCCATCGCCCGATGCATCTCAACGATCGGCTTGCCCTCGGCATGGGACTCCAAAATCGCACGGCGGCCTTTCATGTCAGGATACGGCACGTGTACTTTGCGGTCGAACCGGCCCGGCCGGGTCAATGCCTCATCCAAATCCCCCGGACGGTTGGTTGCCGCCACCACCACGACTCCCTGGCAGTTCTCGACTCCATCCATCGCAGCCAGCAACGCATTGAGCGTCTGCTGATTTTCGGAGTGCGAATCAAGATTGCGGCTCTTGCCGACGCAGTCGATTTCGTCGATGAAGATGATGGCGGGTTTACTTTTGGATGCGTCACGGAACAATCGGCGCACGCGCTTGGCGCCCACGCCAACAAATACTTCATTGAAATCACTCCCGTGCACGCTGAAAAAACTGGCCTTGGCCTCGCAAGCGATGGCCTTGGCCAACATCGTCTTGCCGGTGCCGGGCGGGCCAATCAGCAAAACGCCTTTCGGCAAATTACCACCCAGCCGCTGATATTTTTTCGGGTCGCGCAGGAAATCGACGATTTCGTGGACTTCACTCTTCGCTTCTTCGATGCCCGCAACATCGCGGAAAGTGACCGTGGGTCGCTCCCGAATTCGGCTGCTTTTGCCCCGGCCAACGTTGGTCTGATAAAATATCATCCCGATGATCAACCCGGCAATGACCAGGGTAGAAATGATGCTCACCCATTGGTCACGCATGCCCGGAAGGGGCAGTTCAAGCTTGAGGGCGCTCTGTTCGAGCAGGCTCTTAATCTGCGCTTCGTCCAGGTGCATCGTTATAAAGATCCTCTCGCTCTTTTTCGCGATTCGGTGCGTCCCTTCGACCCGGTAAACACCGGCATAGGGCGTCGGCATTACCAGCCCGGCAGTCATGGCTTTGGCTTGAAGGAATTGCTCCAGTTCAGCGCGGCTGATTTCGCGAGTGGGCATCTTGACAAACCACGCGTGAATAAGGGAGAGCCCAAGGAAGATCATTCCGACGCCGACAATTAATTTGGGATTCTTTAACAGTTTCATTCCGATTAATCGATGGACGCGTGGGTGTCGAGGCCTCGGCGCCTGGCGGGAACTTTTTGCGGAGCGATCATCATCATTTTCTGTTATACAACTCTAACGGCAGGAAATGATGGGGTATGAGGGAGAAAGTGGTTGGAAGCGAGATGATTCTTAGGAGGGCATGGATTGACGGTAGGAGCTAATGCCGGTAGGTTCACGCAGAATGATCGCAGCAACCGCCAAAACAACGACCGCGCAACCGAGCTTTCGCGTCGGTGATGAACGCCTTATTCGAGTCACGCCGAGCGCCGCCGAGAAGGTGACCAGCTTGTTGACCAAGCAGGGCCGGCCCGGGGGAGTGCTTCGGGTGGCAGTGCTTGGAGGCGGCTGTTCCGGTCTGCAATACAAGATGGATTTGCAGGACTCTCCCGCCAATCGCGACATCCTCGTGCAAAGCAGCGGTATCAAAGTGGTGGTCGATCCCAAGAGCGCGCTTTACGTGACTGGCAGCGAGTTGGATTACATCGAGGCATTGCAGGGTGGCGGATTCAAGGTCAAGAATCCAAACGCGGCCAGCAGTTGTTCGTGTGGCGAGAGTTTCAGTGCGTAGGCAGGTAAAAGGGAGGAGGGCTCGAGGTTTTTGCCGGGCAGAAACACTCTCGCTTGCGATCCTATGACCGACTGTTTCGCGCTGTTGAATGAGCCGCGGCAGCCTCAAATCGATTTGGAGGCGCTCAAGGCGAAATTCCACGCTCTCTCTGCTGAAGCTCATCCCGATCGATTTCACAACGAGAGCGATTCGGAAAAGCAGGTGGTCAACCAGCGTTTTCTTCAACTTAACGCCGCGTACAAATGCTTGCGCAGGCCGCAGGAACGGCTCCAACACCTCCTCGAACTTGAACTCGGCACCAAGCCGGATCACGTGCAACAGATCCCCAATGACGCGATGAATTTGTTCTTCGAAGTTGGCCAATTGTGCCGGGACCTGGACGCATTCCTCCGTGAAAGGACCGAGATGACTTCGCCCCTTCTCAAGGTGCAAGCTTTCGAGCGAGCCATGGAATGGATGGAAAAACTCAAATCGCTCAAGCTGCGGATCACCGCCCAACAGGACGCGTCGATAATGGAGTTAGATTCACTCAACGCGGTGTGGTTGGCGGCTCCGGCGATCGGGGCATCTAATCGGCGCGACGCGCTGCCGTTGGTTCGTCTCGAACAGATTTACCGGGTGGTGAGCTTTTTGTCTCGCTGGTCAGAGCAGATTCAAGAGCGGTTGGTTCAAATGTCGCTCTAGTCCTAGTGTTGTCCATTTCGCGGACAGCTTTGGGTAAAAAACGACAGTATGGAGAAACCGCTTCACGTACAGGCTCCCCGTCAAACACAGAACAAACACAGAACGCCTTCCTGGATTGACTGGTATGCGGTTTGCTCAAAATGACGACATGAATTCAATGGGTCATTTCAGCGATGAAGATGGCAAATTGTTCTACGCCCCTGGTTATCACGAGCAGGGCTGCTGACTCACCTAAATCCCGCTAGAATGCGCTGAGCGAAACGTTCAGCGCGAGAGCTGCATCTGGCGGCCTGCAAAACAGGCCGCCAGTTTCTGTTTTCGTCCGAAAGTAGAGTGGCAAAAGACCGAGTGGAACGCGAACGGAGAAAAAATGCTCACCCCGGCTAACGATATGCCTCAAAGTTCAGATTAGCGGAACTGTTTTGGCTAGTTTTACGATCGTCGTCCCCGCAATCATGTCATGCCAGGACTGCCGTTCGTTGGTCCAACTGGCCCAGAAGAAACCAAGTCCAAATGCGGCCAACGAAACCAAACACGAAAAGGCACGGACCAGCGCCACCGGCCAATCCAGCGGACGCCCGTCCAGACGGACAACTCTCACGGCGAGCACGATGCCACCAAGGGTCGTTCCCTTCCAAGCCCACAAGCCAACATGATAGGCGACCATGAGCAGGAAAAAGAACTGCACGGAGCGAAAGGTGCAGGCATTCACAATAGCCAGCATGAGAATATCGAGGAGACTCGCCGCCAAACGCGGCCAGAAACCGACTCGCGGCAACGAAGCCAGTTCGGCGGAGGCCAGCGCGGGCTGAGAGGAGGAGTCGGTAAAAGGCGGAAAAGTTGCGGCGGCGGCGGCGCCAAGGGCGGAGGAGGAAGGAATCGGCGGAGGAATGGTTTCTGAAATCGACGGCGTCGAGGTCATAGCATTCAAGGTTACTGGCTCTGACGGTTGTGGACCCAGAGTCGAGAGCCCTCCCGGTGGAGGTGAGGGCGGCTGCGGAGGAGAAGAATCAGTGGGGCCGCCGCCGTTGGCAGGTTTGGTC
>JBDTOW010000600.1:0-3858 GCA_039933075.1 Verrucomicrobiota bacterium
GCCGTCGAAGTAGAAGGGGTAATGATTCCAATCCTCGAACCAAACGCCCCACATGCGGGTCTTGGCGCAGGCTACGGGGAAGGAGTAGTTGTTGTTGGGAGAATGGAACGAGGGTTTGCCTCCGGGCGTTACAAAAAAGTGACCCATCCAGCGTGCCGGGAAAGGCCGCGACCAGCCGATGGCGGTATAGTCTCCAAGGTAATCCTCCTTTAACGGCTCCCGGTGCCAGATGCCGGGGTGTTCTACGTACGAAATCGAAAGCCCACCCTTGGTCGCGTCGATCGACAGTGAGTTGATGATCCGCTTCTCTCCTTCACCGGACATTCCCAGCGACACCACCTGATTGGGCGAGTCCCAGACCGCCACCAACATGCTGTCCTGCCCTTCCATCAGTCCGACGAACCATTGGGTGGAAGGAAGGGTCGTTCTCGACACTCCCCGCATCTTTGCGGGAGCGTAACAGATGTCGGCTCCCACGAAGGAGGGGAGAAGACCGTAATTCATCCGAATGTCGCGGACGTCGAACTGCGTGATGCTGCCATGTTCGATCGTAATAATTCCCAGCCGCGAAATCCACGCTGTATAGGAAACGTCACCCTTGCTCGAGCCAACTCGGAGGCCCGTCCGATCAGCTTCCCTCACCAGGGTGCACCGCGATGCTGTGACAGCAGGAGACGGGGCGATGACTCCACGTTGCTTGAGTGATGCGCCGTTGTCAGCGTAGATCACCAGGGCGCCGTCGCTCTTCCTTAGAGTTCCCCAGAGATGCCGGGCTTGAAAAACCGGTGTCTGAGCAAATTCAGAAGCGACGTTGTCTCCACCCATAGGCTGTCCCTCAACGGGCAGATTGAGAGTGCCATCGGAACCGCTCTTGGAGTCCCAAATCGTCAGCGCGCCGGTTGTTTTGGGCTCATAGCGGAGCAATTCGCAATCGTCGACCAGGATGGGCGATCGCATCTCGGACTCCGGGCCGTGGTAAGCGTGAAATTCCTGGGAAAACCCTCCCACTGTCAAGGTGAGGCCGCCTTCCTTATCGAGCGTGCAAAAGACTTCAACCGGAGTCCATTCACCTTTAGGGACCAGAGTTTCAGCGCAATTATAGGCGGCCCATGGACGGGCGGGATCGGAGAGAATCATGGTCACCCGTTGTTCCGCCTCCGACTTGATCCAGCAGCGGGCAAGATAGCGTCCGGATTTGACATGATCAACGTGCTGCTCGATTGAGGAATGCGCAGGGATGGCGAGGCAGCGCCGGCCGGCATGGGCCGAGTTCTCGCTGAGGGCGGGCTTTTCCAGGCTATCGGATGTGATCGCCCATCCTGTCGGCGTTTCGCCGCCAGATGTCTCTTCAAACCCGGGATTCTTCAGCAAGTTGGCTTGGGCGGACAACTCGGCCACGGCTCCCCAAAAAGCGATCGAGAGCACCATCGTGCCGAACCAGCCAGTAATGCAAGTGCGCGAGCTCATGGCACCGGATTCGATGCCCGGATGGCGAGGCGAATTCGAAATCAGATTGGACATGGGAAAGAACCTTTAACCGGGAATATATGGGAGTGTAAATTTCTTTCTACATATTGGTGTTTGGCTGCCTGCCCCGCCGCGCGGCCATTTAGTTAAGCAGGTGCAGCTCGAACGCTCTTGCTCATGATCGTGCTCATGATCTTAATCTCCGGAGGCTGCCAAGAGTAAGAGCACGAGCAAGATCATGACAGTGTGGGGGACATCACCCTCCAGGTTTCCGACTGCTGTCCGGGCCCGAAATTCCATCCCGGTCGGTGTCACTATCCCACGCACCGAGAGCGCTCACATCCACGGCGACGCGGAGAGTCTGGTCCTGGCCGCCGATCAGGACGCCGCGGACGGGACACACGTCGGTGTAGTCGCGCCCCCAACCTACGGTGATATGGCGCAGGGAAGGAAGGCAGTTGTTCGTCGGGTCCACGTCGACCCAGCCGATGCCTGGACAAAAGAAACTTACCCAGGCGTGCGACGCATCGACGCCGCGAAGCTTGGGCTGGCCGGGAGGAGGGTCGGTCTCGAGGTAGCCGCTCACGTAGCGCGCAGGCAAACCGTGCGAGCGCAAACAGGCAATCTGAAGATGCGCGAAGTCCTGACAGACCCCACGGCGTTGCCGGAACACATCCGACACCGGAGTGGTGACGGTGGTTGCGGTCGGATCGAACGTGAAATCTTTATTGATGCGCCGCGTGAGATCAGTCACGGCGTCAAGGATCGGACGCGCCGGTGTGAAAGAAGCTTTCGCGTAATCAGCGATTTCCTCCGCGGCCGGTACGAGCGGGGATGGGTAGGTGAATTCGTGAGCTTCCAGAGTCCGGCCGGAATGATCGTCGCGACAACGCGCGCGGGCGCTTTCCCAGTCTGGTGTCTCCAGTGGTTCGGGAATGAACGCGGGGCTCACGGCGACGCGACTGCGGGACTTGATGACGAGCTGGTGATGTGGGATCTCCACCCCGATGATGTGGGTGGAATTCCCAAAGTAGTCGCGATGCACGCTCACGGTTAGAGGCTTCGGCACAATCGTCAGCTCGTGCGCGAGACACTCCTGCTTGCTGTACTGGCGAGGCGTCAGTCTTAACAGATGATGGGAAACGGACACATCACCCAGGTAATCGTAGGTGGTCGTGTGCGTGATTCCGTAAAGGAGCTTTTTCATCTTTAGCTCAAACGCGGAACGTTGTGGCTGAAGTAACGGTTCGTCACCTGGTCGGACAGCGCGGCGAGGTCGGTGGCCCAGGCGCTCAACCGATCCAGGAGCGGCTGCGCTGTGCCTTGCGCGTACTGAGCCGCCAGCTCGTCCAGGTTCACCAGATGAAGCGTGTGCGCGAGCGAGTCGATTCTCACTTGTTCGGCCGCGGGAGTGGCGGTTTTGGAATCCACCACCAGCGCGGCGGTATGCTCCCGGAGGACATTGACCTGGAAGGCCAGAGAACGCGGGTTGGAGTCATCGCGAATTACCAATGCCAGGACGCCCGGTAATTGGGGTGCGGCGAAATACAGCCGGCGGTAAGTCATCACACTATCAGCAATTTCAAGCACCGGCTCGAGCACGGCGGCCGGTTGTGTTTTAACTTTCGCCGCGGCTTGCAAGAGCCTGACCACGCTCAGTCCTCTTTCGAGACGCCGGCCGAAGTCGAGAAACCGCCAGCCGCGCCCTCGCGTCATGTTTTCCATCTCCATCCCATTGAACGCGGCGAGGTCGAGCACGAGATTGTGAATCAGCGCCGTGGCACTGGCAAGCGGAAGCCGGCCTGGCCGTGCCCGGGCGTCCGAATCGAGGCGGCCGAGAATACGCCAGGTATCGCCGGAGAAACGGTCGCGCACGGCGTTGGCGATGAAACGAATATTCCTCAACAGCTTGCGCACACCACCGGGTTCCTCCAATTCGTAAAGAAGCTGCAGCATTCGCTTGGATAATTCGTTGCTGCTGGCGGCGGCGGCGAGCGGCCTTGGAAAGAAACCAAGGTTGGCTGTCAATTCCGCAAGTCCTTTGCGTTCCGTTGAATCTTCTCCGCCGGGTTCGCCTGAAACCCGGCCCAGCACACAGCGCAACACTCGGAGAAGTTGTTCCAAACGCTCGGTGTAGCGACCCACCCAAAACAGTTGATCGGCGGCCCGGCTGGGTATTCCCGGCAAAACCTGCTCGGCCAGGCGCGGCTCACTGATGGCGTGCGCCGGTTCCGGGCGGTTCGTGGCCCCGTTAAATAGAACCCAAGTGTCTTTGCTGCCACCGCCGCTTTGCATCGATACAACCAAATCATCCGGGTTTTTCGCCACACGGGTCAGTCCACCGGGCAGGACGGCAAAAGAGTCGCCCCCGTTCGCGACGTAGGCGCGCAC
>JBDTOW010000601.1:0-3857 GCA_039933075.1 Verrucomicrobiota bacterium
CAGGATGTCTCCCTTCTCCAGATGGGGAATAAGCTGCTCGATAAATTCGTCCACAGCGCTGCCCGCTTTGACGAGCATCATGATGCGGCGCGGATGTTTCAGGTGGCTCACCAGTTCCTCGATCGAATGAGCGCCGATGACCTTGGTGCCTTTGGCTTCCTTGTTCAGAAATTCGTCCACCTTGGAGATGGTACGGTTATAGGCAACGACCGTGAAACCGTGGTCGTTCATGTTCAGGATGAGGTTCTGGCCCATGACGGCAAGACCGATGAGTCCGATATCCGCTGTAGGTTCCATTTTGTTTAGTCGGTAATATTTGAACCGTTACGATACAAGAGCGGCCAAGACGCGCCAGAAGTTTTTTCGTTCTGGATCCGAATCGAGATGCAAATCAGATTTTGGAATCGCCAATCCCAAAGGGATTGCATCCCGAAGCCCAGGGTTGTGAGGAACGAGCTACCCTGGGGTAGCGGATCAGAAAAGCAAAACCCCAACGGGGTTTCGGCTTCGGTGAATGTGCACCGCGGGTCGCAACCCCGTTGGGGTTTTGCTTTTCGCGCTTCTTACCCAGGGTAGCTCCTGCCTCGCAACCCTGGGCTTTGTTGCGGAATCCCTTTGGGATTCTGTCTGTTTAGCGTGGTAGGGACACCGCGCTGCGATGTCACCGCCCGCGCCCAGCGGGCGGAACCAATCGTGAGCGGCGTTCAAATCCCGCCTCGAATTGCGCCGCTGAACGCGGCGCGGACGGCGCAGCGCGCCGTCCCTACCTTCGTTTTCTTACCGCTAAACACATATTTGGGATTCTGGAAAAAAACACTCTTCTAAAACTTGATTTGCGTACATCGAATCGGGGCGATTAAGCAAAGGACTTCTCCACCCTCACCTGTGCGTTGTAATCGGGCACGCCGCCCAGAGCGTCCGTGAAGCCGCGGCGAATGAGAACGTTGCCTTCCGGCCAGTGGACTTGCAGATTGCCGCGCGCGATGGGAGCAAGAAATACACGGCCTTCTAAACGCCCAAGGTCGTTGACCAAAGCAATACGATCTTTGTTCTTCAAATGCAGGATCGCGGCGTCTTCGGAATTCATGAAAACCGCGTCACGCCCCGCGCCGGTAAGAGGATCGATCTCGTCGTAGATCAATGAGTTAAATTGTTTGCCGCGACGAGTGGAGACAATGAAGGTCGGGCTCGTGCGCTTTGCACCGCGTCCCATGACATCGGCAGCGTTCACGGAATCCGTGGACAACGTGGAGCTTGTCCCTCCCACGATGGTCTTCGGCACCGCCACGACGCGGAAATGTCCTTTTCCATCGGCGGTCGCGAACTTTCCGTCCGTGCAGAGGTGCGAGCCGCCATATTGGATGGCGTCGCCGGTGTGCTTCAAATGCTGAACGCCCTCGTAGAACGGAACGACGCGGGCGATTTCTTCGCGCATTTTCCAGCCGGTTTCGCACCCGAGCAAATGGGCGCGGTCGGGATAAGCCGCGGCCGCAAGCTCGCGTAGAATTTTCCATTCTGTCTTTGTCTCGCCGACTTGCCGCGGGATTTCCGGGCTGAAGATTATGCGGCGTTCTGTCGTCGTTTCAGTGCCGCCGTCGTCCTGTTCGTAGCGAGTCTTTGCCGGGAGAAGGATGACTTCCTCCCCGGCTTCAATGAACATCTGATCCGTGAGGATGATGTCCTGGTGAACACGAAGCGGCACCTTCGCCATCGCTTGCGCGACATAGTCGGGTTCGGGCAATGTGCGCAGAAAATTTCCGCCCAGGCAGTAGAGAATGTCGAGCTCGCGCCGGTCCGCCGCTTCCACCATTTCCGTCGCCGTCAAGCCGATCGAGTCCGGAACGTCGAAACCGTAGACCTTCGACAGAGTGGCGGCGTTTTCAGCGGTGATCGATTTGCCGCCGGGAAACACGGTGGCGTAAGCACCCATCTCCGCGCCGCCCTGGACGCTCGAATGCCCGCGAATTGGCATGAGGCCATTTTTGTCACGTCCCACATAGCCGCGCGCAAGGCCGAGATTGAGGATCATGGAAACCGAGTCGCCGCCGAAGGTGTGTTGCGTGACGCCCATGCTCCAGACCAGCACCGCGTTCTTTGCATCGCGGATGAGCCGGGCGAATTCCTCCATGTCCGCGCGAGCGAGGCCGGACTGCGCTTCGAGCGCAGGAAATTTCAGATTGGCAATTTGAGATTTCAGCTCGTCGAAGCCGATCGTATGATTCGCGATGAATTCGTGGTTTAACCACTCATTCTCGATCAGGATCTTCAATACACCGTAGAGGAATGCGATGTCGCCGCCCTGCGAAACTCCAAACCAGTAATCCGTGATGTCCGTGCCGAAGAGAGCGCTGCTGAGGGTGGAAGGGACCCAGTACCGTTCCATGCCCGGCTCGCGATACGGATTCACCATGATCACTTTTGTGCCGAGGCGTTTGGCCTCGTGCAGGTATTTGGTGGTCACCGGCTGGTCATTGGCGGGATTGGATCCAAAGAAAATAACCAGGTCGGTGCCGTACCAATCCTTGTAGCTGCAAGTGCTGGCGGCAACGCCGAGGGCGTACTTCATCGCGCCGGTGCTGGGTGAGTGACAAAGGCGCGCGGCGTTATCCACGTTATTCGTTCCGAGGAACCTCGCGACCTTTTGCGCCATGTAATAGACTTCGTTCGTGACACCCCGCGAGGTGATGAAGAACGCGAGCCGCCTGGGATCCATTCCCCGAATCCGGCGGGCGATGCGGGAATAAGCCTCGTCCCAGGTGATGCGTCGAAATCCTTTCGCGCCGCGTTCGCGAAGGAGAGGGCAGGGGAGCCGCCCAAGTTCGCGCAGTTGGGCATTGTCAAAACCCTCGTAAATTTTACCCGGCGCGGCGCGGCGCGTTGGGCTGTCCGGACGCTGGGCCTCGGCGTTCTTCCCAGCCAGTGAACGCCGAAGTTCACCAAGATTGTCGAGCCGTGAAATGTCCAATGCTGGCATTGTGTTCAAGCGGAGCAGATTCAACCGCGTCATGCACAAATGCACACTTTCGATCGTCCAATCGTGAAAACCCGCGACGCCAAGCGCGCAACCGTCACAAACGCCCTGGCTCATGACTTTCCAGGCATAACCGAGATTATCGCGGTTTTTCCAGACTATCCTGGCCATGTCGCGGAAGTGTTGCGGTTTGGTCTGGCCCAGCCCGAAGGGAACCGCGGATTTGAGTTTGCTTTTCCAATCTTTTTGAGCGCGGTGCGACATGGTTGAATGAGTTGACGAGTGGTGTGTCCGGTTCGGAGGTCAATAAAGCAGCCCGCCGTTGCTGGTGTCAATGTTGCGTAGATCCTTCTCGACGCAAAGGAAAGAAAAAATCATCCTCCGTTGATGTTTCCTGATGGCGCTTCAGTTTTGAAGCTGACTTAAACTGTTAGCTGCCAAGAATACACAGTAGATACACAGGCCGCTTGTATGAACTCACTTGCGCACAAAGTCGCTCTGGTCACTGGCGTCACCCGCCGCCAGGGAATTGGTGCCGCGGTTGCATTGGCACTGGCGCAGACGGGTGCGGATGTCTGTACGGCTTACTATCGTCCCTATGACCGGAGCATGCCGTGGGGTGTTGAGGACGCCGAACCCGAACAGATCCTTGATGCGCTGCACCAGACAGGTGTGCGAGCGCATGGCGTCGAAGTGGACCTGGCGCAACCGGAGGGACCACACACCCTCTTCACCCAAGCGCGGGAGCAGTTTGGTCGCATCGATATTCTCGTGAATAACGCGGCCTACTCGACGGTGACACGGGTCGAGCAGATGACCGGAGCGGATCTCGATCACCATTATGCCGTCAACCTGCGTGCCGTCCTGCTCTTGTGTCTGGAGTTTG
>JBDTOW010000602.1:0-3856 GCA_039933075.1 Verrucomicrobiota bacterium
GCCCGGAGCATCTTCGAGCCGGTACGATTTGAGGCGCATGAAAAACCTGGCGATGTTCTGAAATTTCATCTGCGAAGCCAGCCAGTAGGTCGAGTATTGTTGCGCGGTCTTGACGCTGAAAGGCTTTTGCTTCTTCAGCCCGATGAGCGCGTTGTGTTGTTGGAGCCAATGTTGTGAATAACTGCCGATGTTGATATAAACCCGCAGAGTCGCGCCGGGCACGCCGACGGAGTCCGCGCCGTCTTTGAGCACGTGGGAAACTCTCGTCACGCCGTTGGTGACCGTGGGAAGGTTGAGCGTGTCACCGGCGAGTTTTTCCTCTTCCGCGACCGACAGCCGTGAGCCCAACTCGAAAATGGGATTGATCGTGTTCGGATTGTTGATGTTGTCGGTGGCGATGCGCGATGTGTCGGAAGTACCGGGCGGCTGGTTCTTGAGCATCTCCCAAAAGAAACCACCGGGCTTGACGTTGCTCGCGAAAACGGCGCCCTCGCGGATGTATTGGTTGGCAATGGCGGAGGCGAGATTTTCCCACTTCGGATTCTCCGGATCATCCGGCGGCTTGCAGGGATTAAAAGCGATGTGACAAGAGCCGCAGGAGATACCGACCCGATACGGGCGTACCAGATTGCGCGCGACCGCGTAGTCGGCATCGTTGTAGTAACGATCCGCGTTCCATTTCTTCGCCGCGTCGCCCTTGAAATTGGGGTTTTCGAACAACCGGAATCCCATGATGCCGGCGGAACGCCCGTAAACTTTGGGATCGATAGCGGAGGGTTCCGGTTCCACCGCTTCGTCGATCCACAAGCCGTATTGGTCCGGTTTGCTGGCGCGCTGATAACCCGGCTGGTTGATCAAGCCGAGTTCCTTAAAACGCGAGCCGCGCTTGCGCGAGTCGATCGTCTTCAAGAGGTCCATCAGCCCGAAACTTTCTCGCGCCATGCGGTCCCAGAACTGTTCGTCACCGGCGCACCAGAGATTCCAGGTGTTGCGACCCTTGATTTCGTCGGGCGCCAGGCCAATTCCACCGTCCATTGGCGCGAAGACATCGGCGGCAATTTCCGGTAAATCCTCCGGCTTGCGCCCTCCGGCGTCATCGACGAGTGAGGTGGTGCATGCGCTGATGAGGCCGGTGGCAACGACAACCGCGAGGCAAGCGAGTCGAGAACGCGTCGTTTTCATCGTTAATCCTCGGCTTAGGGTTTATTTTTTATTTCCGCGTGAACGAAGCGCGGGCTGGATTGTTCAAA
Organism: Verrucomicrobiota bacterium; assembly: GCA_039933075.1. Classification (GTDB taxonomy): domain Bacteria; phylum Verrucomicrobiota; class Verrucomicrobiia; order Limisphaerales; family JACPZS01; genus JBDTOW01. The sequence continues at coordinate 1,251 of JBDTOW010000602.1, forward strand.
CTCATAGCTTGACCGCGGTTGCTGTGCAATCGTTTTGTTGGGAGCCGGGCGGCAGGGCAGGTGGTTGACCAAGTCTTCCAATTCACTTGGGCGCCGTGGGCAGTTCCTCCGCCAGGTTTTGGAGTGCGGGGGCATGTTGGCATGTTCCCGCTTTGGCTGCACGCTGGGGAAGCCGAGGATGCAGTCACTTTCGAAAGTTTCCACTGTCGGCGAGGGATGCAGGAAAAGCGGCGTCGTGCCGCCGCAGTCCAAAGGATCGATGCGCGGGTGTGCAGCGCACGAGTGACATTGTCAACAGCCTTTGGCAGGGGCACATCTGCCGGTTGCCGCCAAAGTTTTATCCAGATCGTAACGCAAGGCGACCTCGCCTGCGAGCGCTTCTGCGCGCCGAGACGACGTCGAAACTCGCAGCCGGGGACGGCTTTGCCACCATTGGCAAAAACCGGCAGATGCACCCGCCGCCGTTCGGTCATACCTTGTAACTACGATTTGGATCGGTATCCGAGCAGACGCGAAGGCAACAGCAGAATCGATTTGATCAAAGCAAATGTGGCCGTGATGACGACTCCGGCGAGTCGAAAGGGAAGTGCCAGCAGCCAGACCAGAGGAAAGAGGATCAGAATCAGGATCGCCAGAGGCCAGCAGAGCACCAGCAAGATGCACCAGCAAACAAAAATTAAAAATGTTCTCATGACGTTCCGACGCCTGCCTATTTTAGCGGCGCGATGGCGAATGGCGTTTGGCCGAAAGAGCCGCGGTTCCAGGCCGCGAGTAATTCCTGTTGATGCTGCGCGGCCCATTCTAGGACCATTTCGCGGACACGACCTGGCGCGTCTCCCTGGATGATGGCCAGCGGCCAGATACCCACCACCAATTCCGAATCATTGTAGATCGCGTGAAAGCGCGCTCCCAGCGACCGTATGCACAACATCCGAATCACAATCCCATAAAATTTTGAAATGACAGGCATATCCGTAATCCCTTCAGTCGCCTCCCGGAAAATTCTGCCAAATGTCGGCGCCGGGAAGCATCGCTTCGTTCCGTCACACCGTTACAGACACGCAAAGCGGATAAAAAGTTTCAAAAATTTGAACCCACGAAAAGAGCGACTCAGTTTTGCAGCCGGCAAAACCCCCACGACCGGAGCGTTGGGCGAATCGCGATGATGATTGATTAGTTTGTGGATTTCCTGGCTCGGCAGAGCCGAAACCAAAACCTGGTAGGGTGAGACTCCGTCGAACCCTGACTGCTTCCGCGAACGCCGCTCTCAAAGAAAAGATCAGGGCTCGACGGAGTCTCACGCTACCAGGTTGCTCCTTCTCAAATCACCTTTCCCAATCGGTCCAGGTCACGAGGTCGCCGAAGGATGGCCGGCCGTCATGCCGCCAGGTCAACGGCGGGTTCTGCATCTGGCCGAGCGGACAAATGCGTGTGGCCCCCCACCGCGCCAGTTGATTGGCCAGTTCGCCAGTCTGGTCCTCGGCCGACGCCAGGCCAACCGTCGAGACCCGTCCGCGGACCGGATCGGCACCCTGCAACGCCTCGGTCAGATTGGAGACTCCTTTGATGTAAACGAACCGGTGAAGGCAGGAAGCTTGAAACCGCGGATCGTTTTCGAAGATCACCGACCATGCCGTAGAGTTCTGGCTATACCAGTGGCGCGTGTCCCGCGAATGGGCGGCTCGCACTTCATAAAACGCCCGGCGACTCGCGATGGCCGCCGCGACTTCAACGGGCAGGGTGCCGCGCGGTTCGAGTTCTTCGAGCTGGGCCAATTCTTCGGCGAGCATTTCCGCGAATTGTTCGGGTGAGTTTCCGCCGCCGTGCTCCACGTAAAACAGGTGGGGGGAAAGGCATCCGAGCTGGTTCCAGGCGACAACGTCACGCGCGGCGTGGGCAACGATTTTCTTCGTGTTGAACCCGCTCAAAGCACGGTGCGTGACATAGCCGAAGCTGACGCGGTGACCGTAGCCCAGGAAGCGGGTGCCAACGGGTATTCGCTGGCGAATGGCCGACAGAGTTTCGTCGTTGCCGGTGGCGGTCACGCAATCGGCTTCGACAAATAAGGCGTTCTCGAGATCGAGGTTGCCGCCCGGCCATTCGACAATTTCCAGGCAGGCCCCCAGCTTTGGGTCCGCTTCGTAAATCGAGTGGGCGAACAGGCAGGGAATCGAAGCCGAGCCGCGGGCGCATTTAACGAACTGGGCCGAGCGGGTTAGAATTCCCAGAACAATGCTCGTGAGCGTCGGATTTGGAACTCTGCCAGCAGTGATCTGCGCGAGCAATTCCGGACCGCGGGCAAGCGCGGACCGGTGAACTTTCTGTTCCGAGCTGGTTGCGACGAATTCATCGAGACGGTTTGCATGGCCAAGCTCCTGTTCGAGCAATGCCTGAATGTTCTCGCCAGTGAGCCGCGAAAAAAATGAGTCGAGTCCCGTGGCCAAAGTGGGAGGCGAAAACCCCGTTGCGAGCGTGCCGCGCTCGAGCGCCAGCTTGCGAAATAGATAATCTGGTTGAAGCCAGCTCTCCCCGATTTCGCTTAGCAATTTCACCAGTCGCTGAGTTGAACGCACCGCCAGGTAGCGCTCACGATTGCGTTTCAAGGT
>JBDTOW010000603.1:0-3843 GCA_039933075.1 Verrucomicrobiota bacterium
GATTCCGATGGTTTCATCGTCCCAAAGAAAAAAGGGGATGCCGTCGTCACCATCTCCGCGGCGGGCAGGCAAGCCACCTTGAAGGTAACCGTAAAAGACGAAGCGATGCCGGAAATTCGCTTTGTTCGCGACGTCGAACCGATTCTAAACAAGGTTGGCTGCAGCGCCGGCACCTGTCATGGATCGGCCAAGGGCAAAAACGGGTTTAAACTCTCGCTGCGCGGTTACGATCCGGAGTTCGATTATCAAGCGTTGATCAATGATATCTCCGGGCGCCGGTTCAATCGAGTTGATGTGGACCAAAGTTTGATGCTGCTGAAGCCCACAGCCGAAGTGCCGCATGAAGGACGGCAGCCGATCAAGCCGGGATCGCGCTACCATCAAATGCTTCGGCAATGGATCGCTGAAGGAGCCAAGTATGAGGATCCGGAGAAAAACCGCGCGAGAAAGTTGAACGTTTTTCCCGATCAGATCGAACTGGATCTTCCGGGCAGAACTCAACAAATCCTGGTGCTGGCGGAGTACCCCGACGGGACTTCGCGAGATGTCACGCGTGAAGTGGTTTTCTCCAGCAATAACAAAGACGTCGCGGACATCAAAGACGGCATCGTGTCCTCCGCTCGTCGGGGCGAAGCGGCGATCCTGATGCGTTACGAAGGGCTCTATGGTGTAAAAGAGGTAACAGTGATGGGAGACCGCACCGGTTGGGCGTGGACTAATCCGCCGGAGTACAACTTTGTGGACAAGCACATCAACGCGAAGCTCCAGCACATGAAGATTCTACCCTCGGACCTTTCCACCGACACTGAATTCATTCGCCGGGTGACTCTGGATCTCACGGGTATTCCGCCCACTGCCGAGCGAGTCCGAGCATTTCTGGCCGATAGCGCGGAGAGCAAAACCAAACGCGAGAAGTTGATCGAGGAGCTGCTTGGCCGCCCTGAATATGCGAAATCCTGGGCCAACAAGTGGGCAGACCTGCTCCAATGTAATAGCGCGACTCTGGGACAAAAAGGTGTCGGGGTGTATCGCGAGTGGATTCGTAAAGCCGTCGCCGAAAACAAGCCTTATGACAAATTTGTTCGCGAATTACTCCTGGCGGAAGGCAGCGCCTTTGAGAACCCGCCGGTCAATTATTACCGCGCTCTACGCGAGCCCGGCAAAATCACGGAAGATGTGAGTCAAACTTTTTTGGGTACGCGCTTTAACTGCAATAAATGCCATGATCATCCGTTCGAGAAGTGGACCCAGAACCAATACTACGAATTTGGGGCTTATTTTGCCCGAGTCGCCATCAAACGCGGCACTTTGGGCAAGGATGTCATTCGAACCTGATTCTCTAATAACACGACCGTCGCAGGCGAGGAAATTGTTTACCGAAACTACGCGGGTGGAGAGGTGAAGTATCTACGAACCGGCAAAGACGCCGTTCCCCACGTGCCCTTTGGCAAGGCCAAGGAAACCTCCCCGGATGGCGATCGACGTGAAGCCTTTGTCGATTGGCTGACCTCAAAAGACAATCCACTGTTCGCCAAGGCGATGGCCAACCGGGTTTGGAGTTACTTTTTTGGACGCGGGATTATCGATCCGGTGGATGACATCCGCGCCGGCAATCCCCCGAGCAACCCCGAGTTGCTTGAAGCGCTGACTGACGAATTCATGAAGAACGGCTTTGACGTAAAAAAACTGATGCGCACGATCTGCCAGTCGCGGACCTATCAATTATCGTTCCAAAAGAATCAATGGAACGAGGATGATCAGATCAATTTTTCCCACGCCACACCCCGGCGGCTAAGCGCGGAACAACTCTACGACGCCGTGTCGATTGTTACGGGCAGCCAGGAGAAGTTCAAGGACTTGCCGACCGGGATGCATTCCGTGGATCATCCGGATGGCACGGTGCCAGGCAACGATTTCCTTGCTTTGTTTGGACGCCCGCAACGCCAATCCGCCTGCGAATGCGAGCGGACCAGCAACATGAGCCTTTCTCACGCCATGAATTTGATCAACGGCGATACGGTTGGCGACGCGGTGAGCGCACCGAACAACCGTATCCAGAAATTGGTGGACACCGAAAAGGACGACGGGAAAGTAGTTGAAGAACTGTATTATTCGATCTTGAACCGGCCGCCAACGGAAGAGGAAATTGCCGCGATAGATTTCTCCGCCAGCACCAAGCGCTTGGAAGGAGCCCAGGATTTAGCTTGGGCGTTGCTCAACAGTCCGGCATTTTTATTCAACCGATAATCTTGGCGTTGCGCAATGCATTGAACAAAAATGAAACCATAAAACAACGAAGAATTTATGTTATCAATCCCTGGAAACCCTGGCAGGACGTGCGACGGATGGAGTCGCCGTGAATTTTTACGCGTCGGTGGAGCTGGCATTCTCGGCTTGTCGCTAGGTGACGTCCTCAGACTTCAGGCGCAGGCGCAGACACCGAATGACCCTGCGAAAGCGAAGAATGGCTGGGGCCAGGCCAAGTCGGTTATTATGATCTTCCTTCAGGGCGGTCCGAGTCACATCGATATCTGGGATCCCAAACCCGACGCGCCCTCCAATGTCCGCGGTGAATTTAAGCCAATTAAGTCTAACGTGCCCGGGATTTGGTTGAGCGAGGTCATGCCGCTGATGGCCAAACAAATGGACAAGGCCACGCTGATTCGCTCGGTCAGCTATACACCGGCGGGGTTGTTCAATCACACCGCGGCGATCTATCAGATGATGACCGGGTACACGCCCGACCGGGTTTCGCCTTCGGGACAACTGGAACCACCCTCGCCAAATGATTTTCCCCATATTGGTTCTCAGATCATCCGTTTGAAGCCATCCAATGCTCCCATGTTGCCGTTCGTCATGCTTCCCCGACCTCTGCAAGAGAGCAACGTGATCGGCAAAGGCGGAACCGCGGGTTTCCTGGGCCGCGCGTTCGACCCATACTATTTTTATCAGGATCCAAACGAAACTATAAAGCTCGACGAGCTTGCGTTGCGCAAGGATATCACCAAAGAACGGATGGAACGCCGCGAAACCCTTCTCAAAAAGGTCAACGCGGCAATGCCGGAGATCGAGAAAGCGGTTGCCAGTTATGCCTTGGATAGTTACTACCAGAAGGCGTTTGATTTCATTTTGTCGGGCAAAGCGCGGAACGCTTTCGATCTCGCCCAGGAACCTGACAAGATCCGCGACCGGTACGGACGGCATACTTTTGGTCAAGGCTGTTTGCTCGCGCGCCGGCTGATCGAGGCGGGGACAAAGTTTGTGCAGATGAACTGGCCTTCGGTTGCCAACGGTGACCCGACCACGACCGCGTGGGACACACACGCATCGAACTTCGGCCCGCTCCGGAATCTCCACTGCCCCAAACTCGACAGCGGCCTTTCCACGCTGCTCGAGGAACTGGACGAACGCGGTTTGTTGAAAGAAACGTTGGTGATCGCGATTGGTGAATTCGGACGCTCACCGCGTCTGGGCGTGAGCACCTCCGGCAACAGCAACTCGCCGGATGGCCGCGACCATTGGCCGTATTGTTACACGGGCCTGGTTGCCGGCGCGGGAATTTCGCGCGGCGCGGTTTACGGTAAATCCGACGCCACCGCGTCATCGCCCGCGGAGAATCCGGTTCATCCAATGCAAATCCTGGCGACCGTCTATCATGCGCTGGGCATTGATCCTCATACGATCGCTTATAACCACCTCAATCAACCGCGCGAGCTCGTGCAAGCGGAGCCGGTGCTCGGGTTGTTTAGTTAGTTTTGATCGACGTCGATCTCAGGAGCATCAAAGGCAATTTGGTTGTTTGTGAAGCCTCGGTTTGGTTGCTTGCTGATGTGAAACTGCCAC
>JBDTOW010000604.1:0-3841 GCA_039933075.1 Verrucomicrobiota bacterium
ATCAACCGCCCGCCTCCCTCGCAAGCGTTCGTCTTCATGGACGAGAGCCTATACTCCATCGATGACGGCTTCTTCGCTGTGAAAGTTCTGCGTGACATTTGACACAACTACCCGGCGTATCGGCACGGCGGCAGCGCCAGCCTGTCGTTCGCCGATGGCCATGGCGAACTCAAGCGCTGGCTCGAACCGTCCACCGCTCAACTAAAAGACCCCAATCTCGATTCCGCAGCCCCGAAGTTCGGCAACCAACGCAATCGCGACCTGCAGTGGATTTCCGATCGGTACATCTATCCGCCGACGCCTTAGCCGCTATTAATCCGGCAATGAGTTCATTCCGCCCTCACCCTGACCCCACCGCAGTTGAATTAAGGTATGGCGTTTGGAAGGTCAGCCCCGAAGGGGCCTGAATGTGAATAGCCGTGGGTGCAACCCACGGGATAACGGTCGAAATCGATACGGACCCCGAAGGGGTCGAACAACACATGACGACAGATTTGTTCCACCCCGCCGGGATCTTAACCCATTCTTCGTCCCGATCCGTGGGTTACCCACCCACGGCGATTCACATTCATCCCTACGGGGATGGAACAGGAGCTCGTTAATTCACGAGCAGTGGGGCCAGGGTGAGGCGAGCGTTCTTCGCAACTGAATTGTTACGAGCTTAGTATGCGGAAGGCCGGCTTGTCTCGTCCAATTCATCGGCCCTGCACAAGAATTTGTTCTTTGCAAAACAGATTGCGCGCGCTGAAGATGACGCTCTCAATACACTGGATGACCGAGCTTGCGTCTCCACTTTTGCGGAGAGCGACCAACCAGGATCGCGAGAAGATAAGTGCGCTGGTGTTTGAGGTGTTGCAGGAATATGGCCTGTCGCCCGACCCGTGCCGGACCGATGCGGATCTGGCGGACATTGAACGCCACTACCACATCCGCGGTGGAATCTTCGACGTGCTCATAGCTGGAGACGGGCAGGTCGTTGGTTCCGTAGGCCTTTATCCCGTCAATGACTCCACCTGCGAACTGCGCAAGATGTATCTTCGTTCATCGCTTCGCGGCAAGGGACTTGGCAGGCATTTGCTCGAGCACGCTTTGAAACGGGCGAAGCAACTCGGTTTTTCCCGCGTGACTCTGGAGACGGCCTCGGTGTTGAAAGAGGCAATCGCCCTTTACCAAAGTTACGGTTTTCGACCGTATGCGCCGGACCATCTCGCGGGCCGCTGCGATCAAGCGCACTTTCTCGACCTTAAATGATTGAGTTGGAATATGGAATGGAATTAAAAATCGCGATGAAAATCGAAACACCTACCAGCCTGCTTTTCAAAAACTGCCGGCTCGCGTTCCCGGATTTTATCGCCGAGGGCGCGTTGCTGACAGCGAATGGAACAATCACCGCGATCTGGATTGCCGAACCTCCCAGCCACGTGCCGGCCGCGGCGAAAACGATCGACTGCCAGCAACTAATTCTTGCGCCGGGCTTGATCGATCTCCACAACCACGGCGCGCTCACTCACGACTTCGTCGCCGCAAATGCGAAGGGCAACAACGTCGCTTTGCGGTTCCACGGCGAGCACGGCGTCACGGCGATGCTCGCCACCGTGATGACCGAAACGCACGACCAGATGTGCGCCGCGCTCAAATTGCTGGGCGAGCAACAGGCAGGCGGCGAGCTTTATCCGAACTTTCTCGGCATCCATATCGAAGGCCCATATTTCCATCCGGAGAAACGCGGGGCACACAAGCTCGAATGTCTGCGCGACCCGGTGCGCTGCGAATACGAAAAGTTCTGGCAAATCTCGCGCGGCCTCATTCGCATATTCACGCACGCACCGGAACGCCCAGGGTCCGTCGAGTTTTGCCAGTTTTTCCACGAACGCGGCTGTGTCCCGACCATTGGGCACACGCGAGCGACGATGCTGGAAATCCGTCGCGCCGCCGCCGCCGGCGCTCGCCATTTCGTGCACGCCAACAATGCGATTGATTGGCCATTGCGCCGGACGCGGCCCGAGGGTTGGCTCGGCACGGAGATGATGGGCATGGGCACGCTCCTGTCGCACTCGGCGTTCACCGGCGAAATTATTTCCGACGGCTATCATGTGCCCGTCGAGATGATCCGCATCATTTTAGCCGCGCGCGGCAGCGATTCGATCGCGATCGTTAGCGACGCGTGTCCGGCCGCGGGTTGTCCGCCGGGCGAATATATCCAGGGCGGTTTGAAAATTATCCTGAAAGAGAATCGACTGGTTATTTCCGGTGGCGGTTCGATGGACTCCGTTCCTCCGCTCGGCGGCAGCGCCACGCCGCAACTGGAGATGATAAGAAATTACGTGAACTGGGGATTCGGTCTGATCACGCCGTTAAAGATGAGCACGCTCGTGCCCGCCCGAATCATCGGCGAAACCAAGAAGGGCTTGTTACGTGTGGGTAATGACGCCGATCTGATTCTGATCGACGACCGAAGCAGCTTGCACGTGACGATCATCAAGGGAGTAATCGTTTACACCTCGAACACCGGCCTGGTAACCTTGTAGTGCGACGCCCCTCCAGATGTGCATTTCCGATTTAGATGAGCATGGAGTGGTCAACTCCAAAATCCCGACGTGAATCAAGGCCATGAACTACCGCCGGTAGGGACGGTGCGCTGCGCCGTCCGCGCCGCGTCCAGCGGCGCAAGCGTTCCGCCCGTAGCTACGCGGGCGGGGACATCGCAGCGCGACGTCCCTACCAAATACAGGTTCAGGGAAGTTCTGAAGAACTCCCTATTTCGCCCCGGAATTGTCTTTGAACTGGTTCGGTGAAGGTCGTAAAACACCAGAGACAGTTTACGGTGCGACCACGAGTCGGTAGAACCGATGCCGGAAGCTATTGCTGGCCGGAACGTTCAGTTGCCACGCGACGTTGGCGGGAATCGCACTTAACTGTAGCCAAGTAATGAGGTCGATGGAGCTGTCAACGCGATACGATTTCGTCGGGTCGGCGGACAAGCTGAGTCGCACTTGATTGTTCTCCAAACGATCAATTTGGAGCCGCGGCGGCACAAATTCATAACAGCCGATCTCCGATCCGGAGCCGAATGGCCGGACGTGGCCTTCCAAGTCAGTTGCGACATTCGCCAAAAGTTGTCCCTTGTCAACCGCCACCGAACTCGCGATGAGGTGATAGTTCTCCGTCTCGACGTTCGCGAACAGGTTCGCCAGCGGCGCGGAGAGCGAGTGCAATTCGTAGCCCTGCACCTGCCATTGCGCCAGCGTGAAGCGAGTGTCGCCATCGTCCGGACCAACCCGGTCCACAATATTGTAGTCGCTGTCGGTGTTGTTCAAATCGTTGGCGTCGCCGAAGCGCAGCCCGCCGCGGAAAGAGTGGCGATTGTAGAGAATGTTGTTACGGGCAAAATTCTTTCCGGTGGACTGAACGAAACTCAACGCCCAACGACCGTCCGTTGGCATGTCGATCGTGTTATTCAGGATTTGCATTCCTTTCGGCCCGGCCACGCCGTCGATTTGAAAGCAAATGATTCCCGACGAATGATTGTTAAACAGCAGGTTGTTTCGGACGATTGAATCCTGCACGCCGTCGAGGTTGAGCGCGCCGCCGCCGCCAGTGCCGTTGTTGTAGATGATATTGTTTTCGATGAGCGCGCCGGTAATGATTCCATCTCCGCCCTGGCTGGCGTCGGCGTTCAATTGAATCCCGCTGGCGTGATTATGGTGAACGCGATTGCCGCGCACGACCGGGCGGTCGCCACTGTTGGAAACGTAAATGCCGTGTTGGTCCACGCTGCCGAAGCATTCGTTGTTTTCGAGCAGCAGGTCGTCCGAAAAATCGGTGAAGATTCCCCAGGTTG
>JBDTOW010000605.1:0-3838 GCA_039933075.1 Verrucomicrobiota bacterium
GTCGCCGCGCCGTTTTTGCCGGCGCGTTTTTCTCCGCAATGTTGTTGGGGATGCCGCTGTCGAGAATCATTCGGCTTCTGGGCCGTACGTTTCGGCAACTCGTGCCTTCCCTGCTGGCGATCAGTTTCATGGTCGGTTTGGCGTATGTAACGCGCTACTCCGGTATGGATACAGTTTTGGGATTAAGTCTGACACGAACCGGATGGCTTTTCCCATTGTTCGGCACACTCCTGGGGTGGCTGGGTGTCGCGCTCACCGGAACGGACGCGGGTTCCAATGCGCTGTTTGGGAACCTCCAAAAAGTAACGGCGGAACAGTTGAATCTGAGCCCGGTCTTGATGGCGGCAGCAAACAGTGCCGGTGGAGTTATGGGAAAGATGATTGATGCTCAATCGATTGTGGTGGCGAGCACGTCCACGCATCAGGTGGGGAATGAAGCAGCGATTTTCCGGGCGGTCTTCAAGCACAGCATAGTGCTTGCCGTGCTCGTGGGACTGCTGGTGATGGCTTACGCTTACGTGTGGCCCTCTGTGATCCCCTGAGCGTCTCGGCAATGGAGATTCTCTCCGCTTTACCCGTGACGATCACTTGCCGCTCCAACTCCAACCACGGGAAGTGAAGGGCCACCTTCGGATTCTCCGCAAGTTCGCGGGCCTTTCGGCCTTCCAGGTTCGTGAAGAACATAAATCCGCGCGCCTCCAAACCTTTCAGCAGAATCGAATCATATTGATCATGAACGGCCGCGAACGCATCCTTGCTAATCTTGAATCCAGTCGAAGACGCTGACGCAAAATGTGGTTGCGCCGATCGCAACGGTGACGGATAGAAAGCTCGTGGAATGATGAATGACGGAGCCCGAAATTCCCAGGAAGCCCGAAAGTCGAAGCTCGAACACCCCGTCCGCCGCCTGCTTTTTCACGTGCCGTTGGTTCTGTCGCTCTGCTCTTCAGCCAATCTCCTGGCCGAAGCTGCCGAACGTTTACATCCCACTGTCGAGATCGAGGAGGAGGTTTACACCTGCGAGCCGGCCAACAATGGCGCGGGGCCGATGTGGTGTGCCGGTTCGACTTGCCTCGTGCGTATCGGTGAGAATGTCTTCGCCAGCGGGCTGGAGACACTCAAAGATGCGCCGCCTTTGAATAATTGTCGCTGGATGCTATTCAAACGAGGGCCAGCCGGTTGGGAGAAAGTGCATGTGGACGACATTGGCCGCACGCGAGAGCCGTGTCCGCTTGCGGGGTTTCCGGACGGGCGATTATTTCTTTCCGCGAACCCGACCCTCAAGCAAGCGGGCGAGTCTGGCGGCGGGGCAGCCCGGCCTGAAATTTTGCAATTCTCTCCGGCGAAACTCAGCGCTCCTTTTGAAACCATCTTGCCGGTCTGGAACGGCACGCCACGCTTCACCGAGCACTCCTATCGCAGTTTTGCGGCCGACGCGGCGAACCGAGAGCTGATCCTTTTCCAAAATATTGACTACACCCACGCCGAGTGGGCCTTTTGCGACAGGGGTGGGAAGTGGTCTGCGCGCGGACAATTGAAGTGGCCGTGGGGCGCGGAATACGACAAACCTCAGCCCATCCGCGTCTGCTACCCTACGGTCGCGCTGAAGGACCGCGCGGTGTATTTCTGCGGTGTCAGTGACGTCGTCGAGCCTTACGCCAGGTGGCGGGACTTCAAAAAGCAACTGACCGGACGGGAGTGGGACTACGACTTCCGCCGCCTGTTTTTCACGTGGTCGCCCGACATCACGACCGGCAAATTCAGCGACTGGATTGAAATCGCCAGCCGCGACAAGACCGCTGGCTCTCTCTTCCCGGCGGATCTCTGGGTCGCACCCGGCGGCGACGTGCACTTGCTGTGGACCGAGCGCGCCATTGACGAGCGGTTGCGTGAGAAGTTCTTTGCCGAAGCGAAGCAGTTGCACGCGTTGAACTACGCCGTTGTGCGCGACGGCAAAGTGCTTTCGCTCCGCACGCTGGCGCAAGGAGGCGAGGGTCTGTCCGGAGAGATTCCGTCGGCAGGCCGCTTTCAAGTGACGCGAGACAACCGGCTGTTTGTTTTTTATTATGTCAGCGGCAAGGACAAGGAGGGCAGGGGAGTCTCGGAAAACCGTCTGATGGAACTTCGACCCGGCGGCGCGACCGATGAGTCCGTGCGCGTGCCGTTGAAAGTGCCGTTCACGTCTTTCTTCACCGCGACGGTCCGTGCCGGATCGCCGCCATCGAACACACTGGAGTTACTTGGCCAGCGCGTCGGCCAGCCGCTGGCCATCGGTTACGCGCGAATAAGACTTTGGTGATTTCAGGCCGCTGGGCGTGAACATCATCTGTTTGTCCTTGTCGGTTTTCGGCAAAAGGCGCAGAGTCCGGGTATGCCAAAGCAAATCTTCCATTACGGAAACCGTCGCGAGTTCCTCAAATCAACTTCGCTCCTCGTCGGCGCGGCAGCCGTCAGTGCACCCTACTTCTTGCGTGGGCAAGGCGCGAACGAGCGTATCAACATCGCTTGCATCGGCGTGGGCGGAAAAGGCGACAGCGACAGCAGCAGCGCCTTCGGTCTGGGCGGCAACATCGTCGCTCTCTGCGACATCGACTCCAACACACTGAATGGGAAAAACAAGTCGTTGCTGGACCGCGCCGCCAAGGAGAGTCGGACATATGACGCCAAGCTCTATCGCGACTGGCGCAAAATGTTCGATGAGATGGGTAAATCGATCGATGCCGTAACCATCTCGACGCCGGATCACGTGCACGGGGTGGCTGGCATCACGGCCATGCGGCTGGGCAAACATGTTTACTGCCAGAAGCCGCTCACGCAGACGGTCTGGGAAGCGCGCGAGATGCGGCGGTTGGCTAACGAGAAAAAGCTGGCCACACAAATGGGCAACCAGGGTAGCGCAGGCAGCGGATTGCGCCGCGCCATCGAGGTCATTCAGGCGGGCGTCATTGGCGCGCCGCTGGAACTTCACGTTTGGTCGAATCGCCCGATTTGGCCGCAAGGACTGGCCCGGCCCCTGGGCGAGGACCCGGTGCCGGAAAATGTGGACTGGAATCTCTGGCTCGGCCCGGCGGCGGATCGCCCCTTCAAAAAGGGTGTCTATCACTCTTTCGCCTGGCGCGGTTGGTATGACTTTGGCACGGGCGCGCTCGGCGACATGGCATGTCACACGGTCAACATGCCTTTCCGCGCCCTTAAACTCGGTTATCCAACGGCTGTCGAACTCGAGGTAGCTTCGCGTATTTATCCCGAAACTTTTCCGCTGACCTCGCGCATTCGCTTCGACTTCCCCGAACGCGAAGGCCTGCCGCCGTGCAAATTCTGGTGGTATGACGGCAATCCCAGTTCCAAGCATGACATGTTCAAGTCCGGCAACTTTGTCAGCCCTCTGCGGCCCAGCGCGGATTTGACATCGGAAATTGTCGCGCAGCGAGGGGAACTCCCGGCCAGCGGTTGCCTCGTCATTGGCGACAAGGGCAAATTGTTCGCGGGCGATGACTACGGCGCGCGGTTCCAGGTGGTTCTCAAGGACGAGAAGGAATACACGGCCAGCGACAAACATGAAGCTTGCAAGGCGGTGCCTGAAACTATTCCTCGATCGCCCGGCCACGACGAGGAGTGGTTCGCCATGATGAAGGGCGGTCCGGCGGCTTTCTCGAACTTCGACATCGCGGGTTACCTCACCGAGATCATCCTGCTCGGCTGTGTGGCCCTGCGCACCGGCGTCGGCCATAAGCTGGAATGGGACGGACCAAACATGCGCGCCACGAATGCTCCCGAGGCAGCGCAATTTGTAAAACGACACAATCGCAAAGGCTGGGAGACTTAGAGGGTGGAGCGT
>JBDTOW010000606.1:0-3832 GCA_039933075.1 Verrucomicrobiota bacterium
CAATTCCGGCCGCCAAACCCACGCACAGACGCAACCAGGAAACAAATACTTCCGTTTTCATCGAATCCAAATGACAACAACAACCATCTAAAACTCCAGAAGAAATCGCAAATGGCGCGCTGCCTTTTGAGAAATCTTCAGTTCTTTCATGACCTCATAATCGGCCAGGAAAACATGCCCGTAAATGGGGTGTTCACCCCATAGGAGATTTCGAGCAATCGCTGGAATTGGAAAAACAACCGCAGGCAATAAGACCAGACGGAGCTCGTCGCGCATCTCGAAGGTTTGCCTTCGATTTAGGGCCTTCCGGCAATGGACTCTCGCTCCACTTTCCGGACTTTAGCTCGCTTAAAGTGTGCCATAATCGAAGTGCCTCTATATTACTAATTCTCAAAGAACGTGGGGGCAGGTGCTACCGCATTTTGCCCGACACCATTATGGTGGTTTGCAATTTGCGTCAGGTTTCCGGGATTACCTCGGCCATCAATTCGAGGTGGATTTCAAACCCGCGCTTGCAAACCGCTGAGTAGGGGACAGTGACCACTCGCTGCCTTGGCGTCCGCTTTTGGCGGCCAGCTTGCTTTGGCCGGTTTGCACCTGCTAGGTTTACGCGCAATGCGTTTGTTGGATCGTTATCTTTTGCGCGAACTGCTAATCCCGCTCGGATATTGCCTCGGAGGCTTTTTGGTTTTCTGGATATCCTTCGACCTGATCTCCCAGTTGGATGAGTTCCAGGAAAAAAAATTGCGAGTGATCGACCTTGCTGAGTATTATCTCGTCAAGATGCCCGATCTGTTGGTGATCGTGATGCCGGTTGCGCTCCTGCTCGCGCTGCTCTATGCGCTGACCAATCACTCGCGGCATCACGAGTTGACCGCGATCCGCGCCGCGGGGGTGAGCATTTGGCGTCTGAGTGTTCCGTATCTCGCGGTGGGTTTAGTCTCCAGTTTCGTGTTGTTTGGTGTCAGTGAGTTCTGGCTTTCGGACAGCGCGGCAATTGCCGAGGAAATTCTCACTCGCCGCCAAGGCGTCGATCAAAACCTCGGGGCAGGCAAGTGGCATCAAAATCTTAATTTTCGGAACGATCAGGACAATCGTTTCTGGCACATTGCCGCCTTCAATTCCACGACGTTTGAGATGATTAAGCCGCAAGTTGACTGGCAATTGCCCGATGGCTCGATCCGCCAGTTGTTCGCCCGGCGCGCCTGCTGGACGAATAATACCTGGACTTTTTTTCAGGCGCAGGAATTTCGCCGTTTTTCCAATCCAGAGACGAATGCGACGATGATTCTAACCAACGAAATTGCTTTCGCCGAGTTCACCGAGACGCCGGAGGAGATCAAGAGCGAGATCAAGGTGAGCAGTTTGAGCAGCATTTCCGCGGCGAAGAAGGTTCGCCTGACGATCTCGGAGATTCTCGATTATGAGCGATTGCATCCGCGGATGGACGCGCCAAAACGCGCGATGCTGGATACGCAATTCCACGCCCGCTTCGCGGCGCCCTGGACGTGTTTGGTGGTCATTCTGATTGCTCTGCCGTTTGGCGCGCCTGCCGAACGCCGCAACGTATTCGTCGGGGTAGCCGCGAGCATTTTCATTTGTTTTGGCTATTTCGTCCTGCAGCGCTTTGGCATGGCGCTGGGCACCGGCGGGTACGTCCCGGCGTGGTTGGGAGCGTGGGCGCCGAATTTATTTTTTGGCAGCGCCGGGATCTTCCTCACCCAGCGCCTGCGATAACTGTGAGTTGAACTCGGTTTTACTTCTTTTCGTGACGGACGAATTAGCCAGACTGAAAAAACAGTACGCGCGCCTCAATCTGCTTTATCAGGTGAGCAACGTCATTCACTCCACGCTGGATTCGCAGGAGGCGATCGAGTTGATCGTCGGCGAAGCGGTGCGTTTGATGCGCGCCGCCAGCGGTTCGCTGGTCTTGATCAATCCGACAACCGGTTTTCTTGAAATCCTGGCCTCCCGCGGTCTGCCCGCGAGTGCCGCCGATTTGAAGCTGCGCGTGGGCGAGGGGATTACCGGCTGGGTGGCCCGCACCGGCAAGGCGGCGCGGGTCGGCGAAGTTGCCCGGGATCCCCGATACATCATGGTGCGCTCCAACATCCGCTCCGAACTGGCCGTGCCGCTGGAAGTGAATGGCGAGGTGAAAGGGGTGTTGAACGTGGATGCGGATCGCGAGAACGCCTTCACCAGCGAGGATCAAGAGTTGCTTGAGGCGCTGGCCATGCAAGCGGCGAAAGTGATCCATAACACGGGGCTGTACGAACAACTGCGCCTCAAGGCGAAATTGTTCGAATCACTCATCAGCGTAAGCCGCACGATCAATTCGACGCTCAACCTCGATGACGCGCTCAAGGTCATCACGCGGGAGGCATGTTCGCTGATGACCGCCAAAATGAGTTCGCTCTTGCTGGTGGCGGATGATCCTGAATGGCTGGAGCTCCGCGCGAGTTACGGCGCCGGCCCGGACTACATCAGCCGGCCACGATTGAGTGTCTCGGAGACGCTGTTGGGAACCGTCCTTCGGAGAAAGAAGCCGCTCCAGGTCGAGAACGTCCAGATCTCGAGTCGCTATCAAAGCGTGGAAGTCGCCCGCCGCGAGGGTCTCGTCTCGTTGCTGAGCGTGCCGTTGATTTTCGGCGAACAGGCAACCGGAACATTGAATGTCTACACCAGCCAGTTGCACAGCTTTTCCAATGAAGAGGTTCGAATTCTTTCCGCGCTCGCCGAACTATCGGCCATCGCCATCGAGAAGGCCCGCCTTTATGAACGGATCGTCGACGTCGAGGAACAATTGCGTCAAAACGAGAAACTGTCCGCGCTTGGTCTGCTGGCAGCGGAGGTGGCGCACGAGATTCGCAATCCGCTCACGGTGATGAAGATGATGTACCATTCGCTCGATTTGAAATTTCCGGCGGGCGATCCGCGCGCGAAGGATGCGGAAATCATGAGTGAGAAAATGGATCACTTGAATAAAATTGTGGAGCAAATCCTCGCCTTCGCCCGCAACACCGAACCCAATCTCTCGCCGCTCAATCTCAACCAACTGGTCGCGGATCTCGGCTTGCTCGTGCGGCACAAATTGAACAACCACCAGATCGAACTGGAATACAGGTTGGCTGCCGAATTGCCGCCGGTCCTGGCGGATGCAACACAATTGGAGCAGGCCTTTCTCAACCTCACCCTCAACGCGGTCGAAGCGATGCCCGCCGGTGGCAAATTGAGGATCACAACGCGGGTGTTGCGTCTGCCGCGAAGCAGCGTTCAGGCGACGCATGTGGTGATCGAATTCAAAGACAACGGTGAAGGGATGAGCGAAGAAGTGCGTCGCCGCGCATTCAGCTCACTGCTGAGCACAACCAAGAGCAAGGGCACGGGACTCGGACTGGCGATTGTCGCCCGAGTGGTCGAGACACACCGCGGCAGGGTGAAAGTAATCTCGCGGCTGGGGAGCGGCACGACCATTCGGATCGTCCTGCCCTTATGATCCATACATAAACTTGTGGAAGCGTACAATTAGCCACACCTTAAGGAAGGCTGGAGCGAGTAGCAGCTTAGCTTTTTTGTCGTTTCACCCGGTTTGCTTTTCCGGCAGCTTTGGCTCAGCCTTGGTTTCATCACCGAACAGAATCGCGCACTGAGAGGTGGGATGAATGTTTGAATGTTTCCGTGCGTCACCAGGACGGTCCTGGCCACCTATAAAGATTCAACCAACTCCGGTAGCGATGGAACTTCCACAGATTGAGCGAGAGTGACAGCTTGGATAACTTCTCTCAGCTCATGCATGTGAAATGGTTTGTAGAGAATGAAGTCAATAGTGTTC
>JBDTOW010000607.1:0-3832 GCA_039933075.1 Verrucomicrobiota bacterium
GGCGCGGGAAGCTTTGGTGACGCTCGACAAAGCCAAACCGGATATCATGGTTGTTGATATTTCCCTGAAGAACAGCGACGGGATAGAACTGATCAAAAACATTCGGGCCACCTATCCGGCACTGCCGGTCCTGGTACTCTCGATGCACGAGGAATCTCTGTATGCGGAACGAGCGCTGCGAGCCGGCGCCGGGGGCTACATCATGAAACAAGAAGCCACCGGCAAAGTGCTCACCGCCATCCGCAGCGTTCTTAACGGGGAACTCTACGTCAGCGAAAAGATCAAGGAGAAGATCGTGCGCCATCAGGTCGGAGGCTGCCAGGGCGCCAAGGCCCGTTCGCCGGTCGAACAGTTAAGCGATCGGGAATTGGAAGTGTTCGGTATGCTGGGGCGCGGCCGCGGGACTCGCCAGATCGCCGAGCAACTTCACTTGAGCACGAAAACCGTCGAAACGTATCGGGCCAACATCATGAAGAAATTGGACCTGCAGGGCGCCACCGAACTTGTGCAACAGGCTTTCCATTGGGTCAACAGCAAACACCCTCCGGGCTGATTCCCACCCCAAGCCCGGATATTCCATGGCCGTTTCGGTCGGGACTCATCCCGGAACGTTCGCGCGCAGTTCGTCCAGCCACACGGTCGCTTCCGAGTCGCTCGGGGCGCGCCAGTCGCCGCGCGGGGAGAGCGAGCCCCCAGAACCAACTTTCGGACCGTTCGGAATGGCCGATCGCTTGAACTGGCTGATCTGGAAGAACCGATAGAGGAAAACTTCGAGCCACTTTTTGATGGTGGGCAGGTCGTAATCGAGCCGTTTGTCCATCGGGAACAAATCGGGCCATTCGCCGCGGGTCTGGTCGGCCCAGGCGTGGTGACTTAGAAAAGCCACTTTGCTCGGGCGAAATCCGTAACGCGTAACATAGTACAGATTGAAATCCTGAAGTTCGTACGGGCCGACTTTCTCCGCTGTGCTTTGGGCGGGTTTGTTTGAACCCCCTTCGCTGTGCGGGACCAGTTCCGGCGAAATCTCGGTCTGAAGAATTGATTGCAGGGTGGTGTTCGTGGCCGGATCAAACTGGCCGGACAAGACCACCCAGCGAATCAAATGTTGGATGAGCGTTTTTGGCACGGAAACATTTACGTTGTAATGCGACATGTGATCGCCAACGCCATACATCATCCACCCGAGCGCCAACTCGCTCAAATCACCCGTGCCTAACACGAGGCCGTCGTGGAGATTGGCCAGACGAAAAAGGTGCGACGTCCGCTCGCCCGCCTGCACATTTTCGAACGTGATATCGTAAACCGGCTGGCCGGTCGCGAAGGGATGGCCGATATCGCGGAACATTTGCTGACAGGCAGGCCTGATATCGATTTCAGCCGCCATCACGCCGAGGGCATTCATCAGGCGGCGCGCGTTGTTGAGTGTCAGTTCACTCGTGGCAAAACCGGGCATGGTGTAGGCAAAAATATTTTTCCGCGGCAAGCCGATCCGGTCCATCGTCTTCGCAGCCACGATCAGCGCCTGCGTCGAGTCAAGTCCACCGGACACCCCGAGTACGACCCGCTTCAACCCGGTGTTCGACAGCCGTTTCATCAGCCCGTGGACCTGGATATTGTAGGCTTCGAAACAACGCTGATCGAGCACGCGCGGGTCGCTGGGAACGTAAGGAAACCGCGCGACGTCTCGAATCAAGGGAATCTTCCCCGGAGGCAGATGGAATTCGAAAGGAATCCGTCGAATCGACTGGACTCGTTCGCGGCAATCGTTGACGGCGTCATGGAAGCTGGTTGTGCGCATCCTGTCTTGCACCAGCCGTTCCAGGTCGATATCCGCGGTGATGACCTGTTCCTTGTCCGCGAACCGCTGCGCTTCGGTGAGGAGATCGTTGTTTTCGTAAATCAGGGCGTGACCATCCCAAGCCAGGTCCGTGGTGGATTCTCCGGGGCCCGCGGCCGAATAGAGGTAAGCGGCGATACACTTGCCCGATTGCGACGCGCACAGATTTCGGCGGTACTCGGCTTTCCCGATAGTGATATTGCTGGCGGAGAGGTTTGCCAGCACGGTCGCTCCCGCGAGCGCGGCGTAGGTGCTCGGGGGGATCGGTGTCCATACGTCTTCGCAGATTTCCACATGCAGCTTGAAACCCTCGACGTTGACCGCATCGAAAACCAAATCGTTACCGAACGGGATCCGTTCGCCCAACAAGAACACTTCGCGTGTGACTGCCTCGCGGCTGGACGCAAATTGGCGCTTTTCGTAGAACTCTCGGTAATTCGGCAGGTAAGTCTTGGGAGTGATCCCCAACACGCGTCCGCGGTAAATTATGGCCGCGCAGTTAAAAAGTCTTCCGTCGAATCGGAGCGGGACCCCGACGATCAACATTGGCGCGATCCCTTCGCTCTCCTCAATGAGCCGAACCAAGGCGGTCCGGGAGGCATCAAGAAGGGCGTCTTGATGAAACAAGTCCTCGTTTGAGTAGGCGGAAAGTCCCAACTCGGGGAACAAGGCAAGCGCTGCGTTCATGGCGGAGGCTCGCCGGGCAAGGTCCAGCGTGCGCTCCAGGTTGAAAGTGGGGTCCGCCACGCGCAGCGACGGGATACAAACCGCCACGCGGATAAAACCGTGCGAGTAAATCGAGTCAAATGAATGAGCCATAATGTTGGCCGGTCAATTGCCGGCGCCGTTACACCACGCAACGCGAAAGTTGCAGCTTGATCGTCCGCCATTCCGCTCGTCGTGAGGGATAGTTTCTCTTCCCTCGACCATTTACAACATTGATAACGTGACCAGCCAGGCGAAGCCAACCAGAAAGGAGAGCCTACGCACGGTTTGAGTTTGCTGCCTCGCGCAAAATTTGCTATTGTTACGTTGATTCTAAAAGACAACACCCGGTAACGAGGTTTTTGAGATGTATCAACGGTCAAAGCAGTACTTACTGTACCTCAATCCTGGGGTCCGCGAAAACATTCCCCCGCTTATGAAAATGTGCGCTTCATTGTTGCGATCGCTCGCCCGGACCACTCCCAAACGATCTGTCGGAACGCTCGTCCTCGGGCTTTCGGTTAGTCTTTTCGCCCTGGGTGCGGCTCACCGAATCTCCAATAGCCCGGCCTTGGGGGATGCAATCGGCGCATGGGATTTCACCGGCATGGCGGCGGAGGAAAAGCTGGCAATCGCTAAAATCTTAATGCCCGATGAATTCAACGACCACCAGACGCAAGTCACGAATCCTCAGGAAATTCGCGCGGCAGCCCAGTCCGCGCTGGCGATTGCCGATCCGATCACGTTCGTGCAGCAGTTTCCGGTTCGGAAAGAGGCCGCTCAGCTCGCGAAGGAAGCGGCGGATGGTTTTGCGATGCTGCATCCGGTGGAACAACAAGCGGTGATGGAGCTTCGGAAAACCAAAGAACAGCGCGACAAAGAGAAATTCAATGTTTGGGCAATCATGCATCCGGACGAATACAATGAACTGGTCAGACCGTTAAAGACGGCGAGTGACGTTGCCGCCGAAACGTCGGCGGCTGAGGAAGTGAAAGAGATCCAAGTCCGACCCGAGCCGCTTTATAAACTGGAGGAGGCGATCAAGGAATTCGAAGCGTTATATGGAGAACTCGGAGTCCCGGACGAGAATTAATCCTATGAGTTCAAAATCCCATTATCGTTCGTGGCTCTCCCCTCTCTTTGTCGCCGCCTGCTGGTTCGCCGTCCCGACCGCACGCGCGTTCAATAACGACGTTCACACTGATATCGTGATCCACAATAATTCGACCGGGCTGAACACGTTGTTGACGATGAACACCACGAATTATACCGGCCAACTGCCGATTGCTC
>JBDTOW010000608.1:0-3832 GCA_039933075.1 Verrucomicrobiota bacterium
GGAACTGTCCGGCGGCATGCGGAAACGGGTTGGACTTGCGCGGGCGATCGTTTACGAGCCGGAGATTGTTCTGTATGATGAACCGACGACCGGGCTCGATCCAGTGGCGGCCGACAGCATTGACCGGCTGATCTTAAGAGTTTGCGAGCAACTCAAAGTCACCACCGTGGTGGTGACCCACGACATGCGCAGTGCGCGCCGGCTTGGCCAGCGGATTCTCATGTTGCACGAGGGACGGATTCACGCCAGCGGCACACCGGATGAAATATTTCAATCCACGGATCCAATCGTCCGACGATTTGTCGATGGCGTCTCGGACCCAAAAGAGCTCGTATTTTGAATTGAATGAAGGAATCGCGTCTCCAGTGGAAGGTTGGTTTGTTCGTATTAATCTGCCTGCTTCTCACTGCCGTGTTGGTGATCCTGTTCAACAAACGCATCACATTTGCCCGCACGTACTCCCTTCGAATGAAGACCACGAACGTGGGGCTTCTGATGTCGAAGGCGGCCGTGGTCATGTCGGGGGTCAGGGTGGGAACGGTTAACGATGTCACGCTGGATCCGGAAGGCAGAACCGTGACAGTGGTTCTGAAGATCCTTCAACGCTACTCGATTCACGGCGACGCGCGATTTGCGATTGATCAGATTGGCTTTCTCGGGGACCAATTTGTCGCAATTGTCCCGCGGGAGAACAAGGCGCCGTTGCTGAAGGATTTCGATGAGGTTTTTTGCGAGGAACCATTTAATCTCCAGGAACTGGCGCGATCTGGAGTCGGACTGGTCAAACGAGTGGACGAAACGGTGCAAAAGCTCAACGTCGCCATCACGCGCATTGATGAGGTTGTGTTGTCCCAGCAGACGTTGACCAATTTTACCTCCGCAGTGGGCAATTTTCGATTGGTTTCCGAGCGGGCCTTGTCGGCCGTCGCGGGTTTTGATCAAGTCGTGCAAACCAATGCAGTGCCGGTATCGCTGGCGGTGAGCAACCTGGGATTGTTCGTCCGGGAACTAAACGAAGTCGCGAACGGCCTGAGCAACCTCGTGGATACGAATCGTGCGCAACTGACCTCGACTATCAAGAATGTCGAGTCAGTTTCGGCTTCGATCAACAACCTTGTCTCCAATTTGAACACTGGCCGGGGATTGGCCGGATTCTTGATCAAAGACGAGGAGGTTAAGGTTCAGATTGGAATGTTAATGGGCAACCTGACAACATTGAGCAGCAACCTGAATAAATATGGCTTGCTCTACAAACCAAAACCGGTAAAGACGAGGGCAAGCACGCCGGCACCATACACTGGCCGACAGCCGTAACCGCACAATTATGTCGCTTTGGATCGTTCGGATTTTATTTCTCTGCCTGAGCACGATTTGCGGTTACGCGGTCAGTCAGTTGCAACCTGATCTGATCGAGAGCAAAGCTGCCGGAGTGATGATTGGCTTCGGGCTCGGTGGGTTGCTGATCGCCATCGACGAAATGATCAAAGGCTTTTCGTTGCGGGCTTTTTCGGCGGCTACATTCGGGTTGTTTTTGGGCACGGCGGTTGCCTGGATGATTGATCATTCTCAGTTGTTCGAATTTGCGGCGAAGGACACCCGCTGGTTGATTCGTCTGACCATGTTTATCGGCTTTGGCTATATCGGAATGATTTTAGCCATGCGGAGCAACAAGGAAGATTTCTACTTGATAATCCCTTTTGTCCGTTTTTCTTCTCAGAACAAATCGGAGAACTTCCTTTTGCTCGATACCAGCGCGATAATCGACGGTCGTGTGGTCGATCTCATCGAAAATAATTTTCTCGAAGGGATCGCCGTGGTGCCGCGCTTCGTGCTGAAAGAACTGCAACATATCGCTGACTCGAGTGATCCGGTAAAGCGGACTCGAGGCCGCCGAGGGCTCGATACGCTGAGCCGGCTCCAGCGCAATCCGCGCAATGAAGTGAAAATCCATGAAGCGGATTTTCCGGAGGAACCGGAAGTGGACGCCAAGTTGGTGCGACTGGCCCGCATGCTGGAGGCCAAGTTGTTCACGACGGATTACAACCTTGGGAAGATCGCCGAGCTACAATCGGTTCGTTACATCAACGTCCACCAGTTGGCGAGCGCGCTCAAGACAGTGCTTGTCCCGGGCGAGACTTTTCGCCTGCGAATCGTTCGCGAAGGTAAAGATAAGGGTCAGGGAGTGGGATACTTGAATGATGGGACGATGGTGGTTGTGAATCGGGGCCACGGCCTCATCGGTCAGGAGGTGGAAGTTCAGGTGGTCAGTTCGCTGCAAACCGGCGCCGGTGTCATTGTATTTGCGGACCCCTTTTCGCCGGTCGCCGCTTGAAGCGAACCTCGATCCGTGACACACTCAATCATGTCATTGGTAACGGTATTTCGAGCTTTCAGTCCCGCCGAAGCGCAACTGGTTCGCTCACGGCTGGACGCAGCGAATATTCCAGCCGTCGTCAACCATGAACTTGCCGCCTTAAGCATGGATGGCTACTCCATGGCGACCGGCGGCATTCTGGTTCAAGTCCCCGCGGAAGAGGCAATCGCCGCCCGCGAATTGTTGGATGCGCCACCTCCCCCTCCCGACGGCCCTGCTATCCCATGAGGCCGAGGTGGCAAGAGTCGTTGAAGCGACTCCAAACGAAATTGGCGGCGGGCGAACTCGAATTCGATCGACAGCTTTGTCAGGAGCATTCTGGAGACAAATGGTTTGCCAGACATCCGCCTGATGCCGTCGCCCTGCCGCGAAACAAGCAATCGGTGGCGGCCATCTTGAGTTTTGCGAATGAACACGAGATTCCTGTGACGGCACGGGGCGCTGGCTACGGGTACGTGGGAGGATGTGTTCCGGTTTGCGGGGGCATCGTACTTTCCCTGGCGCGAATGAATCGTATCAAGGAGATCAGCGAATCCGATTTCGTTGCGGTTGTCGAACCCGGCGTGGTGACCCAGCACCTGCAGGAGGCGGTGGAAAAGCGCCGGCTGTACTATCCGCCCGACCCAGCCAGCCGGGCCGATTGCAGCATCGGTGGAAATGTCGCTACCAATGCCGGCGGGCCGCGCTGTCTGAAGTACGGGGTAACCCGCGACTACGTGCTCGGGCTTGAAGTGGTCCTGGCCGATGGAACCATTTGCCGTTTTGGCGGCCGGACCCACAAGAACAAAACGGGCTTTGATCTGGTCGGGCTTTTTGTCGGGTCGGAGGGCTTGCTCGGCGTGGTTACCGAAGCCACTTTGAAACTGCTGCCGCTTCCTCCATTCCGGGCTTGTCTTGCAGTGGGATTTGGTTCGATGAAGGCAGCCGCGCAAACGATTCGCGACATTTTTTCGGCGGGCTTTCTGCCCAGCGCGGTGGAAATAGCTGACGCATTTACGTTGGACGCGGCGCGCAAGCGCACTGGCAGCCGGCTTCTGGCCGGTTGCCAGGCGCATATCATCACCGAGCTCGACGGCCAGGAGAAGTCCGTTCGATCCGAATTGCGCCAACTGGCGACCGTGGTTCGGGCCGGCAAACCGCGATTCATCAGACGGGCGTATGGCCACTCTCCGTGCGAGAAACTTTGGCAGATCCGGCGCGAATTTTCCTATGCGTTAAGAGATACGGGATTGACCAAATTGAATGAAGATATTGTCGTGCCGCGCGGCCGGCTGGAGGAGCTTTTTCATTTCACTGGACAATTGCAGAAAAAACACGGCTTTCCAGTTGCCTCTTTTGGTCATGCGGGCGATGGCAACATCCATGTCAATGTCATGGTGGACGAAAATGCGCCCGACGCAGCCGCCCGGCGCGACGCCGCTCTCGATGATCTCTTCAAAAAGGTCCTGGCGCTCGGTG
>JBDTOW010000609.1:0-3823 GCA_039933075.1 Verrucomicrobiota bacterium
ACCGATGCATGGCTCTGGCCGACGGCGGAGCAATTCGCGCAAGCGGATCTGTTGGTATTCTATTTCTGGAATCACGATTGGAACGCCGAGCGTTACCAGCAACTGGATGCCTACCTGGAGCAGGGCAGGGGAATCGTTCTACTGCACTCGGCCACCATCGCTGACAAGGATCCCGAGCAACTGGCGGCGCGCATTGGTTTGGCAGCTCAACCGGGTCCCACCAAATATCTCCATTGTCCGCTCGACTTGAAAATTGTTGCCACGCCCGATCACCCAATCACCCGCGGGTTGAAAGAAATCCATCTTGTGGACGAACCTTATTGGCCGATGATTGGCGACACCAACGAAGTACAAGTGCTGGCCACCACTACGCAGGAAGGTAAATCGTGGCCGATGCTCTGGACTTACCAACCCGGAAAGGGACGAGTCTTCGCCAGCATCATTGGCCACTACTCATGGACCCACGACGATCCGCTCTTCAAAATTCTTGCACTTCGCGGGCTGGCGTGGGCGGCGGGGGTCGAGGAAAATCGATTTGAAAAACTCGCTGTGGTCGGCGACCAATTGGTTGATTGATGAAATTGTCGTAACTAACATGCAAAGATTCAAACTCATATTTGCCATCGGTCTTGCTTTTCTTTTTTGCGAGAACCTGTCTCCCGCGGCCCCACCAACGAATCTGGTCTTCGGCAGCACCATCAGCGGGACGATTAGTGAACCCGGTGAAGAGGATGCGTTTACGTTCACCGGAGCCCTGGGCCAACGCGTCTACTACGATGCGCTGGATACTAACTTTGATCCCATCCAGGTTCGGCTCGTGAGTCCAAGCGGCGCGATCGCCTACCCCCTCAACGGAAATTCGGACAGTGACATCGGACCCTTCAGCCTGGTCGAAGCCGGCCCGTATACCTTGAGCATTAGCGGCAGTGGCAGCGCGGTGGGTGATTATTCCTTTCGCCTGGATGATCTGGCGGCGGCGCCGCCGTTGAATTTTGGGGCGACGATTAGCGGCAATCTTAGCCCTCGCAGCGAAGCGGATTTGTACCAGCTCAGCGGCAAACTCGGTCAGCGACTCCACTTCACGTCGGTTTCCGCTTCGGCTCCGCAAGCGAACTGGCGGCTGGTCGGGCCGGCCGACCAAACCCTGGTGTCGCGCAACATCACCACCGATCTGGGCGACGTGGTGCTCCCGGCAAATGGCGTGTACGTCGTTTTGGTCGAAGGCGCTGCCGCTAACCCTGTGCCGCTCACCTACCAGGTCAGTGTGAGCGATGTGAGCGAGCCAGTCGTGGCCGTCAGTGGGTTAGGCGCCGATGTCACTGGCTCCATAACCGCCGGCCAGCGTTTGACCAATACCTTCAGCGCGCCGGCGGGGTCCCTGCTTTATTTCGACAATCTGGACCGGAGCAGTCCAGCATTGGTGGTCGAGGTTCGTGACCCGGCTAATGCGCAAGTTTTCTTCATCGGGACGACCGTGAATTCGGGACCGTTCTTTCTATCCCGGTCGGGCACTTATTCGTTGATCATTGGCGGGGCGGATGGAAATAGCACTGGTAACTATCAGTTTCGATTGCTTGATCTGGCGAGCACCGCCGCTTCGCTCACCCTGAATACCGCAGTGACCGCAACGCTAAATCCGGCGTGGAAAACCGATGTTTATCAATTCACCGGCACCGCGGGACAACGACTTTATTTCGACGCGCTCGACGGCGATGCAGACGTGATCCAAGCCGTGCTGCTCGGACCCACGGGCAGTAATGTTCACATTAACCAGCGTTCGCAGAATGATGTCGGCCCCTTCACGTTGGCTGCGTCCGGAACTTATTTTCTATTTCTCGAAGGGAATCAGACGGGCACCGGGAATTATAGCTTCGAACTTTGGGACGTGGCCAGCCAGCCGGCCTTGGATCTGAATCTGGATCAGAGCGGCAGCCTTAACCCGGGACTAAGCGCCCGGATTTTTCGATTCACCGGTTCAGACCAACAGCGATTGTACTTTGACGGCAAGGGAACCAACAATGGCGGCTTTGCCAACCTGTACGGGCCGGGCAACGAAGCAGTCGCCAGTGCCAACCTGGTAAATGATTTTGAGGTGGCGCTGAGCCGGAACGGCGAATACGTTTTGGTGCTCGACGGTTCCAGTCCGAATCCAGCGCCTTATTCATTTCGCCTGATCACGGGCAAAACCATAACCAATGCGCTCACGCTCGGAACGTTGGTGACGGGAACTCTCGCCGAGCCTGGCGAAGAACATTGGTACGCTTTCGACGGCGCACCCGGCCAACGACTTTATTATGATGCATGGGACGCCGACTTTGATGCTATTTCCGCCCGACTCGTGAGTCCGAGCGGCGTGTCAATGAATATTAATGGGAACGCTGACAGCGACGTGGGGCCGTTCACGCTCGCTGAGGATGGCGTCTACAGTCTGGTGCTGAACGGCAATGGTGCGACGACAGGAGATTATCGGTTTCGCTTGATCGATGTGGAGCAACCCCCTGCCAAACCGTTGACCCTGGATACGACGATCGGCGTTGGGCTGGTATTTGTTCCCGCCAGCGCTCTGAATCTCACCGGAAGTTACGTCAATAAGAGCCTGCGTGATTACGCAGCCAAAGATGACTGGCGGACCTCGCAGACTATCGCTGGCACACGATCCGACACGAACCTCAATTTTCCTTCGGACGGCTGGGGTCAACGCGGCCCCGTCGGCATCACCGGCGGCACCGACGTCAACTGGCAGAATTTCTCGGTTCAGTGGGACGGGCAGATCACGATCACCGTGGACGGCACGCATCTTTATACCCGCAGTGATGACGGCAGCCGAATGTCGATCGATCTTAACAACGATGGCGTATTCGAGGACAGTGGACCTGAATTTATCAATAACAATTGGGGCAACGCGCAAGGCGCGACGACGGGGCCGGCATCCGTGGCATTAACTCCGGGCACCTATCGCGTTCGCATCCAGTACGAACAAGGCGCGGGGGCGGCTGAAATGTATTTGCTGTGGGACGGCGGGGTCAGCCTGGATCCCGGGACGCGCTCGGAAATCTTCCGCTTTAATGGTGCCGGCGGGCAGCAATTGTTTTTCGATGGCCTCGGTCCTGCCAGCGGGGGAAATTGGTCATTGATTGGCCCGGGCAATCAAAACCTGGGCAGTGCCAATCTGGTGAACGATTTCGAAGTAACGCTTCCGTTGACGGGAACTTATCTTCTGGTATTGGACGGGGCCAGTCCAAATCCGATCCCCTATTCCTTCCGGGTGATTCCGTTTGCGACTCAAACTAAGGCGCTAACTCTGGGCGCCACGGTGAACGGAATGATTTCCAACCCGGGCGAACAGGACTTGTACACTTTCCGGGGAACGGCGGGTCAGCGCCTCTACTACAACGCGCTGGATCGAGACTTTGATGCAATCGCGGTGCGCCTGGTCAGCCCAGGCGGAACCGTCGTCCACCTCAGCGCCAATGCGGACTCGGACGTCGGCCCGTTTACTCTGGTCGAAGACGGCAATTACACCTTGATCCTGGACGGCAACGGCTCAACAACGGGCGACTATAGTTTCCGGCTGATCGATGTGGATCAGGCGCCCGCCAAACCATTGACCCTGGACACCACCGTCGGCATTGGACTGGTCCCAGTCCCCGCCAATGCTCTGAATGTCACCGGCAGTTACGTCAATAAAAGCCTGCGTGACTACGCTACCAACGACGACTGGCGCATCTCGCAGGCGATAGCGGGCACGCGAATCGATGCGACGATTGATTTTCCGACCGACGGCTGGGGACAACGCGCCACCGTCGGCATCACCAGCGGCACT
>JBDTOW010000610.1:0-3805 GCA_039933075.1 Verrucomicrobiota bacterium
GATCCGCTTAATCTCGCGGCCGCACTGCACACAGGGTTTCCCCGCGCGATCGTAAACGCGCAATCTCTCTTCGTACGATCCAGAGGCTTGCCCGGCGCGCCCGTAATAAAACAGGCCATCGCGTGCGCCGGCCCCGGTCCAATCGAGGGGCACCGTGCTGCCAAAACGAATGGCTTCATCCAACACGGCACGAATCGCACGCCACAAACGGTGGACCTGGTCCGGCTTTAGATTTCGCGCGGCTACTCGAGGCGGGACACCGGCGAGGAAGAGCGCTTCACTGGCGTAGATGTTGCCGAGTCCCACAACCAGCGACTGCTCGAGAAGTTTGACTTTGATCGGTTGAACCGATTGTCGCAGCGCCCGACTCAAATAATCTTCGTTAAACTCCGCGGCGAAAGGCTCGGGACCCAGACGCGCCAACGCAGCGGGATCCAGCGTCAGGCGGCCAAAGTACCGCGTGTCTTCATAGATAAAACTGAATTTGCCGAGCGCGAAAATCACGGCGGCATGTTTGGCGATCGGTTTTGCCGATGGCTGCAGATACATCCGGCCACTCATACCGAGGTGGCCAACGAGTAAAATCGGTTCGCGCTCGCCCGGCGATCGAAGAGTGAACAGGAGGTATTTGCCACGGCGGCGAATTTCGCGAAACGTCGCACCGGTCAATGTTCGTTTGAAATCCCGCTCGTGGGTCGGTCGCAGGATTCTCGCCCGGCGGACCGTCACGTCGCGGATAATCTTACCTTTGAGCAGCGGCGCGAGATGGCGAATCAGCACTTCAACTTCGGGAAGCTCGGGCATGGGGCGACTCAACCGTAGCGGTACGGTGGGGAAAGCGCGAAGCTGTTGGGCAAATGCCGGACCTCGCGCACGGCACCTTCTTGCAGCAGAACCTCGACAATGTCAAAGCGAACCCGGACCTGCGGTTGTTTGAGCAACCTGAGATAATCCAGGGCGGTTTGGGAGAGTAAGCGACGCTTGCGCATGTTGACGGCAGCGGCTGGACGCGTCCAGGTTTCCGAGGAGCGGGACTTCACTTCGACGAAAACAAGGCAGTCGCCATCGCGAAAAATCAGATCGATTTCGCCGCGAGCGGAACGAAAGTTCGCCGTCAGGAATTTCAAGCCAGAACGTTTCAGGTGTTTTTTTGCCGCGTTCTCGCCCACCACGCCCCGCACGAGGTGTTCGGGTTGAGTTCTCTTCCCCAACCAACCCCGAGCATATTTCACCAGATTCATATCTGGAATAACTCAGGGGAGTTCGAGTTTAGCTGCCCGCGAACGGGAGCGAAAGAGCGGCGGTGAATCGGACAGATTCCGTGTTTTGCGATCGCGGCCAGATGCCCGGCGGTGCCGTAGCCTTTGTGTTTCGCGAATTCGTAATCCGGATAACGGCGATCGTAATCGAGCATGAGACGATCGCGCGTCACCTTGGCCAGAACACTGGCAGCCGCGATGGAAAAGCTTCGCGCGTCGCCTTTCACGAGAGCTGTTTGTGGAAGGCGAAGTGAACTCACCCGCCAACCGTCGACGAGCACGTGATCGGGCGGCGGGCTTAACTCGCGCAACGCCTGCTTCATCGCGCGATAGGTGGCTTCAAGAATGTTGAGGAAATCGATCGTCTCGACGTCCACAGTCGCAACCGCAAAGCGGACGGACGCCGAGCCAATCAATCGTCCGTAAAACTCCTCTCGTTGACGATAGGTCAGTTGCTTGGAATCGTTCAGAGCGGCCAACTCAACGGGCATTCCGCTGGCAATCCAGTCGTTCGGCAAAATCACCGCCGCCGCGACCACCGGTCCCGCCAACGGCCCCCGGCCAGCTTCATCGACACCAGCGATGGCCTTGCGCCCGCGCTGCAACAGTTGACGTTCAAACTCGAACTGATCGACAGGGAGAGTGGGTTTATTAGAGGAACGCTTTCGCTCAAGCGCTGGTTGTTGCATCTCGTCAAGGACGTCGACAAAGCCGCTGTTGTTTGGATTCTCTCAACGACGCTCTGCAAACGCAAACGCGAAACAGGGACCGCCACATTTACGAACCTTACGACTCCGTGCCAACAGCCCGTTAGAAAGCTATGAGCATCACGGGTTTCTAAGCAGCGGGCGCCGCTGCTTCGGCTTCCTTCTGCTTGACCGCTGCACCTCGGGCTCCCTTTGCCTTTACTGCCCCACCTCGGGTTTCCTTCTCTTTTACCGACACAGCGCCCTTGCCAATCCGCTTGCGCAAATAGGTAAGTTTGGCGCGGCGCACCGAACCCTGGCGTTCGACTTCGACCTTCTCGACCCTCGGGGAATGCAACGGAAACACCCGTTCAACCCCTTCGCCATAGCTGATGCGGCGCACGGTGAAGGTGGCGTTCAATCCATGACCTCGCCGTCCAATGACGATCCCGGCAAAAATCTGGATACGTTCCTTGTCGCCTTCCACGACTTTGGTATGGACTCGCACGGAATCGCCCACGTTAAAATTGGCGGGCACTTTCCGATAATGTTCGGATTCAATTTTATCGAGCAATGTTTGGTTCATAAATTTTCTTTCCGATTCGCTGGAGCCGGCGCAGTTGGGCCGTCTTTTAACAAATCCGGCCGGCGTGCTTCAGTCCGAAGCCTGGCCTGCGCCACTCGCCATTTGGCGATTTCCGCATGGTGCCCTGACAGCAGGACTTCCGGCACTTTCATACCACGAAACTCCGCCGGACGCGTGTAGTGCGGATACTCCAGCAGATCCGGGCTATACGATTCATCGCGCGAACTTTCATCGTCACCGAGTACGCCAGGTAACAGCCGCGTTACGGCGTCGATAACGACCATCGCCGCAAGATTTCCGTTGGTCAGCACGTAATCGCCGATCGAGAGCTCATCATCCGCGAGCGCTTGTCGCACGCGATCGTCAACCCCTTCATAGCTGCCACAGATGAACAACAACGATTGCTCGCCCGCCAGTTCGCGGGCGATCGCCTGGTTGAATGTCCGGCCCGACGGGCTTAACAAAATCACCCGCGTGTTCTCCCCGGCCAGATGTTCGACCGCTTCAAAGATCGGTTCGGGCTTCAACAACATCCCCGGTCCGCCACCAAATGGTTTATCGTCAACCGTCTTGTGGCGGTCGTGGGTGTAATCCCGCAAATTATGCACCCGCAAGTCCAGCACGCCTGAGATTCGCGCCCGGTGAATGATGCTCTCGTCGAGTGGACCGGCGAACATCTCGGGAAACAAAGTGAGCACGTCAATCTTCATGCTCGAAATCAAGGCCGAAGCGTCAGGGAACCGCCTGTCTCGGGCCGCAAGAAAGTGATCCTGGCAATTTCCAGTCAGCTTTCCGTCTGCTCTTCCACGATTTCAACGGAGCAGCGCTGGCCGATCTTGGCGCTCCCCGCCAGGAGCAGCGTCCGGAGGGCGTTAATCGTGTTCCCTTTCCGGCCTACGATTCGGCCCACGTCATCCGGATGCAAACGCAATTCATAGATCATGAGTCCATTTCGATCGACGGGTGTCACGGACACCATTTCCGGATGACCTACCAAACCTTTGACGACGTATTCGAGAAAGTCCTGCATACGCCGGGCCTCAGTTAGGCGGCGGGCGCGGGTCTGTTCTTTCTGCGCAAGAAGCTGGCCACGGTATCACTCGGCTGAGCACCTTTCGATATCCAGTGGCGCGCCCGCTCGGTGTCCACTACAACATTGTCGCCCTTTTTCAGCGGGTGATATGTGCCGATTTCCTCGATGAACTTGCCATCCCGCGGACTGCGGCTGTCGGCCACCACGATCCGGAAGACGGGTTTGTTAAGCGACCCGACCC
>JBDTOW010000611.1:0-3803 GCA_039933075.1 Verrucomicrobiota bacterium
TTTCTTCGCCGATCGTACGCAGCCGGAGGGCCTGGCGACGATCGGTTACGACGACGAAGGCGTGCCGGGGCAGCGTTGGGATTTGGTCAAGGACGGAGTTTTCGTTGATTGGCAGACGACGCGCGATTTGGCGCCGCTAATCGGGCACAAGAAATCCTACGGCTGCCTGCATGCGGACAGTTGGGGCAGCGTTCCGTTTCCTCGGATGCCAAATGTTTCGCTCGAACCGGCCAAGGAAAACACGTCGCTTGACGATCTCGTGGCAGGCGTGGACGACGGCATTTTAATTTACGGCAATGGCAGTTGGTCAATCGACCAGCAGCGCTACAATTTTCAGTTTGGCGGCCAGACGTTTTGGGAAATCAAGAAAGGCAAAGTCGGACCGATGCTGCGCGATGTCGCTTATCAATCACGCACCACAGATTTCTGGAATGGGTGCGACGGTTTGGGTGGCCGCGCGACTTACCAAATAAACGGCGCCGCCAATGACGGCAAAGGCGAACCGGGCCAGGCGAACGCGGTAAGCCACGGGTCACCAGTTGCCCGCTTCCGCCACGTCAACGTCCTCAACACAGCCACAAACAAAACCTAAGCCAAGACCGCCATGTTGCTCAACGAAAACGAATCCAAAGCGATTTGCGATAAGCTGCTTGGCTTTATCAAGGCGAATGACGCGGAGGTGAGTGTTGTCAGTGACGACTTTTCCCATCTTCGTTTCGCCGCCAACGGATTCACTACCAGCGGACGCCGGGAAAATGCGACGGCCAGCGTGACCCTCTGGATCGATAAAAAGCGCGGTTCGGCGGCGGCGAATGACCTGGATGACGCTTCGCTCAAGATGGCAGTCGAAGAAGCCGAACAACTCGCGCGGTTCTCACCCTTGGACAAGGAGTACGTGCCGACCCTCGGGCCGCAGCGTTACCAGGCGATCGGCGGCTTCGTGGAGGCGACTGTAAACATCTCGCTAAGCGACCGCGCCCGGGCCGTTGATGAAATTATTCGCGCCTGCGAAGGTGCCGGCGTGATCGGAGCTGGCTTTCATCACGCGAACGGATCGGCGGTTGGTTCGGCGTCGAAGAATGGCAATTTCCATTATCAGCGATCGAGTCTGGTTAGCCTTTCGGTGACAGCACGGACGCCCGACGGCGGGAGTTCGGGCTATTTTTTGCGCAATCATTTTGATGTCGCAAAACTCGATACAGCCCGCGTTGGACGGGAGGCCATTCAAAAAGCGACCACTTCAAAAAGCCCTCGCACGCTGGAACCTGGTGTCTATCCCGTCATCCTGGAAGCGCAGGCGGCCGATGATCTCGTCCGCTTCGGATTCGATGCGCGCAGCGCCGACGAAGGCCGCAGCCCTTACTCCGCTCCGGGCGGCAAGACAAAGCTTGGTGAAAGGATTTTCGACGAACGCATCAGTGTTTACAGCGATCCCTGGCAACCCGAATTGCCGGGCTCGACAGCAGCGCAGGACGGAATGCCGGCGCAAAAAATCTATTTCGTGCGCAACGGCGTTTTGGAAACCCTCCACTATTCCCGCTACTGGGCCAGGGAAAAAGGCAAAGAACCGACACCCGGTCCGGTGAACACGATTGTGGAAAGCTCCGCTCCGCCGGCAAGCTTTGAATCGATGATTAAGGCCATGGAGCGAGGTCTGTTAGTGAGCCGCTTCTGGTATATCCGCAGCGTCGACCCTCGGACCGCGCTGTTCACTGGACTAACGCGCGACGGCGTTTGGTACATCGAGAACGGAAAGATTCAGTATCCGGTTCGCAATTTTCGTTTTAATCAAAGCGTTCTGGAATTACTCGCTCCGGGAAATGTCGAAATGATCGGCGTGTCTGAACGCATCAGCGGTTCGGAAACGCAGGGCCGCGGCGCATCGCTGACCCCGGCCCTGAAAGTGAAACAATTCCATTTCACTTCACAATCCGAGGCGGTTTGATTAATCGACGTAATCAATAAAACCAACGAACATTTCCGAAGTGGTTTGATCGCCCCAGAATACAGTCGCTGTCGGATCGGGGTTCGCCACGTTCTCGGGAGAATTGTCAAACGCACCGCTGATCACAATGCGTGTGCCGGCGGGCAGCGTTTTCGGTTCAGCCAACTCATATCCAGTTTGCCATTTGAAGCTGTAATCAGGGACGGATAACAACATTTCGTGAGCGCCGCTCGGATAGATAACTTCAAAGCTCATGCGTTTGCCGCGCAGATGCATGTGGGGGTTGAGCCGGTGAACGCGGATGGGATGATCCAGTGTCATTCCGGTTTGCACCGGAAATTCCGGATCGCCTGGTGGAATACTGAAGAAAGGGTTGGTGATCCCAGGATTGTGATATGTCTTGGCTGGCTTGGTTTTGTGATACCAGAGAGCCAATGTCGGCAGGTCATTCGTAGTTTCGCCGTTTGGAGTGTAATGCAGATTGAAAGTAAGCCAATTTGACTTCGTGAGGAGGAAACCGCTGTCCGAAGGATAAATGTACGGCTTCATGCCGGGCACATAAACGGCGAGACCATCGTTGTAAAGGGAGAAACCAACGGGACTGGCACTGCCGATGTTCGTGCCGGTCCAAACCAGGTAATGATGCACGATGGCAGCACTCGACGGCAGAATGACGGCGGCGCGCAACCACACATTCGACGGGTTCGGCGACTGGAAGGGCAAATAGCGATACGCCTCAACGCCGAAAAGCTTGACCGACTGCATGCCCGGCGTGACCACCGCATCGGGCGGACCTAGCTCTGTCGGCCACACGCGAAACGACGGCGGCAGCGGCAACTCGGCCAATGGGTCCGATCCGTCGCCGCGCGGCGCGCCCGCGTCGATCCAGCGCAGCAACGCCGATTTTGCGGGAGCGGGCAAGGCGAGATTGTTGCTCCAGTGGCCGTATGCCGGATCGACATGCCAGGGGGGCATCTCGCCAATAAGCAGGGCATGTTTGATGAGGGGCGCCCAGCCGAGCACAACATCATAACTGGTCATGGCAAATGGCGCGACGTCGCCGGGGCGATGACAGATCGCGCAGTGCTGGCGAAAAATGGGCGCGATGTCATCAGAATAGCTCGGTGTCTCGCCGATAGGTGCGGACAGAAGCCGGCCCGTCAGCGGCGTCCGGACAAACGTAATGGGCTGGTTATGAACGAGACCTTCAAGCGAAGCGTCCAGATATGGATGTTTTCCACTCGCTGCCGAGGAGATCTCCAACTGACCGCGATAGGCGACGGTGAAATCCGGCGGCTGGACGACGACAACCTCGCCCGCGCGGGTCATTTGAAGCGCACGTATACCCAAGCCCTCCGGGTCAAGCAGCACGGGGAAATCCACACCCGCCGCTTGAACCTGCGCGGCCACGTTGGCTCGTTCGGCTGACCTATCACTGACTAATATCCACACCTGCACGCCGTTGGTGCTGTACGACTGGGCGATTGGCTTCACGGTGGAAAGCACGTCCGCAAGCTGGTCAACCGAATCTCCCGCGGCAAAGATGGCGAGTGCCTGAAGATTGGTTGGATAAAACAACTCGTGCGCTTTCCCTTCGTGATCCAGCAGGAGAAAATCATCGACAGTCTCCAGTTCTGGATTTTCTTGCAACGACTTCAAACGATAGAATCGGCTGGAAACAGAGCCGGCGGTTGAATCGAGCCACTCCAATCCGGCGTCGGTCAGATTTACGGTGAGCAGCGAATGCCAACCCGCCAAGTCAGGTGACGAAGTCGAATCCACTTGCCATGCTTGTCTCGCCGGGCCCCGAAGAAACAGATGAGGCAGGTTGGCTTTCGGATCCCAACTCAGGCCAAGC
>JBDTOW010000612.1:0-3781 GCA_039933075.1 Verrucomicrobiota bacterium
TCGTTGCTGGCTGTCATCACGCGTCGGCCTTGTGCGCTAAATCCCGCCTGCACGACGGGGCCGGTGTGTCTCAGTGGTGGAACGACTAGCACAGCTTTGCTGTTGGAAATGTCCCAGACACGGGCCATGTAGTCCCAACAAGCCGTGATTACGTAACGGCCATCCGGGCTGAATTGCGCGCTCCGCACGTTATCGTTGTGGGCTAAAGTGTGGATTAGCATTCCCGTGCGCACGTTCCACACACGTGCGGTGCCATCGAAGCTGGCTGTAACCACGAGCTGACTATCGGGACTGAAGGAGGCATCGTAAACCCAACTGTCATGATGGAATGGCCCGCGAACCGGCCTGAAGGTGGTAGCGTTCCAAACCTGAGCTGTGTAATCCTCGCTTGCAGTGACAATATAATGGCCATCAGGACTGAACGCCGCCCGTCTCACCGCCTGTTTGTGAGCCGCAAATTCTTTCGCACGCAAGGTTCTCACTTCCCATAAACGGACTACTCCGTCTTTGCAGGCGGTAATGATCCAAGCCCCGTCCGGACTAAATCTGGCACTGTACACGATTTCGGGATGAACGATGACTCTAACCAGTGTCCCCGTTTCGGACTCCCAGATGCGCACAGTTTTGTCGTCACTGGCAGTGACAATCAGGCGACCATCGGGGCTAAACGATGCGTATTCAACTTCTTTTGTGTGCCCGATTAGCTGGCGAATCGGCGTGCCTTTCGTCGCATCCCAGAGTGTCACGGCTGGATCGATTCCGGCAGTGACCAGATACTGGCCGTTCGTGCTGATGTCCGCAGAATCCAGCACATTCGTTCCGACGAGAACTTGAACAGTTTTCGGACATTCACGCAAAACCCCAGCCACACGAATACGCTGCAGCTCGTTGTTATGCGTGTCCTTTTCAAACAGTCGCAACGCCCCGGCGAACCACGGCAGTGCGCGGCTGACATCGCCGTCATCAATGGAGCGGTTTCCGTTGGCGATGTAGGTCTCGGCCAGGCGGCGGTTGGCCACCTTCTCGGCTTGTTTGGCCTGGTAGAAAGCGCCGATCCCAATCAGCATCAGAGCTGCAACGACAGCACCAATCCTTGTGGCCAGCGCAAAGCGTTGCTCGAGCACTCTCAAACGCCTCACGGACTTGCCGGCCTGCAAAAGCATGAGGTCGGCGTGCATCTCGTCGGCCGACTTATAGCGCTTTCGAACATCCGACTCGCACGCCTTAACTATGACCTCGTTGAGTTCGAGCAGTTCCTTCTGGCCGCTGGTTTCGCCCAGTTGAGTTGGCAGCTCCGGCCATTCCTGACGATCTTTTCCGGTGCTGATTTCGTACAGGACCTTTCCCAAACTATAAATATCTCCCTGGGGTGTGCCCGGTCCTTCCGGCGGCATAAAGCCCAGAGTCCCTATGATGGTGTTTGATGTTCCGACGTGAGCAACCAGCCCAATGTCCGCAACCTTAGGAATGCGGTTCACAAAAATAATGTTCGAAGGCTTGATGTCGCGGTGGATGAGCCCATGCTTGTGAAGGTGGCTTAGCGCCGCTGCCAGCGACGAGCCCACCTTGACGCATTCATCGAAGGGAAGCTTTCCGCGACTAGCCACTTCCTTTCCCAATGTTTTAGGGTCATACGTTTCCGGGATGAACTGATCGCCCGATACCTGGTCGTCACCCAGCTCCATCACGTAGTAGTAGTAGCCGGCTTGATCATTTCTGCCCACTTGCAGGATGTCCACCAAACCATCATGTGAGCGCGAAACCGGTTCGAACTTCTTCATCCCTGTAAATTCGCGCTCGTAAGAGTGTTCGTGCTCGAACGTCCGCCGGTGAACGACTTTGACGGCGCGGTAGGTGCCCATGATGTTTCGCGCCAGCCAGACCTCGCCAAAAGCCCCACTTCCAATGCAGCGGAGCATTTCGTGACCGGTGATCTCAGGAAAGCGTGGGTCGTTGGCAATGCCAGCCCCAGAGATCCGTGTCGTGTCTTTTGTTGCATCGATCGTCATGGAATTCTGACTTTGCTCCGGGGTTACAGGAAAGCAGCCTTGTTGTTTAACCATTCCAGTCCCTGGCCGCAATAACTATCACCACCTGCCACATCCAATTCGCATCAAGTCTGGTTCAAGCAAAATATTCTGCGCTTCAAAAACGGCGGATGCTAAAATTACGGCCGCCGTTTGATCGACTTATCCATTCTTTCCATAGTTATTGCAATTTCAGTTTTCTGAGAGCCTTTCTACTTAGAATACGTCGCCAACAATCGCTTTATTTCAGATTTCTCTTAGTTATCGTTACCCGGCCTTCCACAACGGATCGAAATCCTCTGAGCAATGGAAAAACCCTCCCCGCGTGCTTTCAGTTTCGGTGTGTTGCACCAGCGAAGGAAAGTGATAATAGATAGGCCGGCCCAGTCGGCCAGCCAAACGAGCGATCCGATGGTCTTGTCCACCCTCTGCTTCATCCCAATGCCGGCATAAGTAGCGAACGGTAGCGAGGGAAATGAGGAAGGCTTGACTGCCGAAAACGCTTTGCGGATCGGCAATGAAGGCATTGTTCCGCACATCGCACGCGACCGGTTGAATTCGGGGATTGTAAAGGCTGGCAAGTGTTACTTTCCGGTTCCTGAGAAGGCTCCACGAGTTAAGATTGTGAAGGATGAATTGATTGAAGCGCAGGTCATCTTCCAGAAACAAGATGTAATCCGCCTTGGTTCGCAGGCTAAGTTCCAATGCCGCGTAGGAGTTGCACAACTGGCTGGTTTCCGGGTCGCCGTGATAGCCGGGGTCGATGCAAACGTGGACCGGACAGGGTCCCCAATCGGTGCCTGCCAGGTTTTGCAGAGTTTGGGCTCGTGCCTCGGATCTTTGCGGGCATGAAATCATGAACGCCTGGATCGAGGGATTCCCGTCAACAGATTTGGCCCCGCCTGAAATTGTTCTACGTTTGCCGCCGCGAAAGGCGCAAACGCTCATCCTGCCATCCCAGGCTTGCTGCAGTTGCTTGATGTACTCCCGGCAGATTGCTTCGTACCAAAAATCCTCAATGAATTTGTTGCGAAGGAAGAGATTCCATTTGTCGGAGTTGCGATGCTGGAAAAGCCTTCGCCCCTTGAAGTCGTGCTGACAAAAAGTGCCTTCGATGGAATGAATGCCACGACTCGGCATGGCGTATGCCTTGTTCAACTTACGGAAAGCCAGATGCAACAGATCCTTATCGCCGTGCTGATATCGATAATAGAAATCCGAGTTCTCATTGTACCACATCGCCAGCTTCAAAGGTTCCCAGCATCGGGCCTTGTCCACCACGATCTGTCCTGTTTCACATTCGGGCTCGTCACGATAGGGAACGCCGCAGATGTTCCAGATAGGATTCGATGCGCTGAACCGTCCGTGATCCGGCCAGAAGATCGCGCCCGTTTCCAAGTATTGCGGAGTCTCAAACAGAAACTCCGGGTTCAGTACGGGCACGTTATCCGCGTCCAGCAGCATGACTTCCTGAAAAGGGCAATGAATGATCGCATAAGGTTTGACCTCCCATCCGCGAAGGTTTCGCGCCGGATGTTTTTTCCTCAGCTCATATGCGTCAACACATTCGACCTCAAGCGGCGCGGCCAGTGATCGCATTTGCGAGTCCATTTCCTGTTCACCCAAATGCCAAATTTGGATTGGCAACGTGCATCCCAGGCGCCTCAACATGTTGATACAAACCCAGGCGTTCGTGAAGCAAGTGACGCCGCCCGCGCATATCACGATGCCTCGGTCTTGAAAGGTGCCCGGAT
>JBDTOW010000613.1:0-3780 GCA_039933075.1 Verrucomicrobiota bacterium
GATTCACAAGGCTTCTGCGGTTTCATCTGGATCGATTTGTAGATTTCGAACTGCGAAAAAAGTGGAACACGGCTCCCCGCCACATGGTGATTCTCATCGTTCCAGGATTCCTCGGAAAACCCTCACATATTCCCCGGTCGTGCGTTTCCAGGAAAAGTCGGCCGTCATGCCATTCTTTCGAAAATGGGAGAGTAACTGAGGGTCCTCATAGAGCAGCAACGCCTTGCGAACCGCTTTGGCAAAGGCGCGGGTAGAGTATTCGGTGAACTTGATTCCGTTGGCCTCCTGCGCATTTTCACCCGCGTCGATGACGGAATCGTCCAGGCCTCCGGTCCTGCGGA
The DNA here is from genome assembly GCA_039933075.1 of Verrucomicrobiota bacterium. Taxonomy (GTDB): domain Bacteria; phylum Verrucomicrobiota; class Verrucomicrobiia; order Limisphaerales; family JACPZS01; genus JBDTOW01. Next base: position 342 of record JBDTOW010000613.1, read on the forward strand.
CAATCGGGATCGCACCGTAGCACAAGCTGTACATCTGATTCAGTCCGCAAGGTTCAAAGGCTGAAGGCATCAAATAGAAGTCGCACGCGGCTTCTATTTGATGGGAAAGCCCTTGATCAAAACCAATGCGGACGGCGACCTTCGTTCCAAAACGCGCCGTGAGACTCTGAAAGGCGTCTTCGAAGACTGGTAAGCCGCTGCCCAACAAAACGAATTGCATATTCGACGCCAGCATCTCTTCCAGCGCACCGAGCAGGATATCGACTCCTTTCTGGGCCACAAGCCGAGTGACGGTGCCGAAGAGCGGAATGGTTGGGTCGACCGGCAGACCTAATTCGGCCTGGAGTTCAAGTTTTTCAGCGGTTTTGCCGCCGAGGTTCTGTACGTCGTAAGAATGTTTGAGATATGGGTTCTTGACTGTCTTCCATTCGTCATAGTCAACACCATTGAGGATACCGGTGAGAGCATTCTGTCGGCGCCGCAGAATTCCGTCGAGGCCACACCCGAAAGCCTCGGTGGTGATCTCCCGGGCGTAGCGTGGGCTCACGGTGGTGATTGCGTCAGCGTAGGCAATTCCGGCTTTCAAACAATTCATGCCTCCGTAGAACTCGACACCCTCGCTATTGAAGTAACCGAACGGCAAGTTGGTCAGATCGTAGTGAGCGCGAGAGAAATTCCCTTGATAAGCCAGGTTATGGATCGTGAGGCATGTCCGCGGGGCGTTCGCCCACTCTTCGGTGTATCTTTGATGTAGAACAAGCACGGGAATCAAGCCGGCATGCCAGTCATGGACATGGAGGACCTCCGGTTGGGACGCCAGGTACCGCGCCACATGAACGACGGCCTTGGAGAAGAAGATGAAACGTGCGGGATTGTCAGGATAATCAACGCCATTCTCTTGATAGAGACCAGGCCGATCAAAAAATTGCGGTTGATCCACGAAATAAATGGTCAAACCGTCCAGGGGACGCAGCGCCCAGATCTCCGCTTCGACTCGGTCTGGTCCCAAAGGAAGATCCAAGCGCCCGTCAAGCTTCTCGAGTGCAGGATATTGTTTAAAGATGCCTTGGTATAATGGCGTGACGAGCCCGACCTGATGACCAGCCTTGGCGAGCGATTTTGCGAGCGCGCCGACCATGTCCGCCAAGCCGCCGCTCTTCGAATATGGATGGACTTCGCTGCTGGCGAGCAAGACATTCATCGGTGGAACATCGAGGTGGTTATCCTAAGCACTAATGCGGTCGGCCTTCAGATAGGGTTCGAGCGCGGCCGGGATCGAGATGCTGCCGTCTTCCCGCTGATGAGTTTCAATGAGAGCAACAAATAGCCGGGCGAGCGCCGTCCCGCTGCCATTCAAGATATGTGGAAACTTATTCTCGCCGATTTCGGCTTTGAACCGGAGATTCATCCGGCGCGCCTGAAAATCTTCGCAATTCGAACAGCTCGAAACCTCCAGATACTCCCCCTGCCCTGGCGCCCAGACTTCTACGTCATAAGTGTTGGCGCTCGCGAAACCCATGTCACCTGTACAAAGATGAATTACCCGGTAGTGCAAACCGAGTCGTTTCAGGACTTCCTCGGCGTTGGCGACCATTTTTTCGAGTTCATCGTAACCGTCTGCCGGGTTGACAATCTTGATCAATTCGACCTTGTCAAACTGATGGACGCGAATCATCCCGCGAGTGCCGACACCAGCGGCGCCAGCCTCAGCCCGGAAACATGGACTGTAAGCGCAATAGCGGATAGGCAACTGGCTTTCCTTGAGAATCTCTTCGCGATGAATGTTGGCGACCGGAGCTTCGGCGGTGGGTACTAAATACAGTTTGCCCATGGTGTTCGAGTCCAGACCTTCCTGGACGGCGTAAGCTTGATCGATGAATTTCGGGAATTGGCCGACGCCGACCATGCAATTGCGGCTGATAATGTACGGTGGTGACACTTCCGTGTAACCATTTTCGTTTGAGTGCAAGTCCAGCATGAATTGGATCAACGCGCGCTCCAGCTTGGCGCCCCAGTTGGTGTAGAGCAGAAAACCGCTGCCGGAAAGCTTGGCGCCACGCTCGAAATCGACCAGATGGAGCTTTTCACAGAGAGCCAGGTGGGATCGGCAAACGAAATTGAACTTCCTGGGTTCGCCAAAGACTCGAATCACCGGATTATCCGCCGCGCTCTTGCCAATGGGCACGCTGGAATGTGGAAGGTTGGGTAAACTCAAAAGCAGTTCATCTCGAGCCGTCTCGATTTCGGCAACCTCCCGGTCGAGCGCGGTGATCTTGTCGCCAATCTCGCGCGTTAGTTTCTTTTTTATTTCTGCTTCCTCGGGTTTCTTTTGCCCCATTAAAGCGCCAATTTCCTTGGATACTTTATTTCGTTCGGCCTTCAACCCTTCAGATTCGGCGAGCAGCTTGCGCCGTTGGTCGTCGAGCGCCACGAGTTCGGCGATCTTTAGCTCGTCCCCTGCCCCGCGAGTGGCCAGGCGCTGCCGAACATAATCAGGCCGTTCGCGAATCAACTTGATGTCGAGCATGGGCGCATTATAGAAATCGCGATCTTCAGAGCAAGGACGAAGCAGCTTTCCCATCGGAACTGCCGGATTCTCGAAAGATATTTCGCGAGCACTGGTGAGTCGAGGCATGAAAGTTTCACGGATACCTCAGTCAACCATCTTGCATGTTTGTGGAAGAAGCCCCACGCTCACATTCATGAACATTCGCCAACTTGCGGTCGCGGCTTTGACTCTGAGTCTTTGCGGCTGTGCTTCCACCTCAGTCAAACAAACTTGGAAATCCCCAACTTACACCGGCGGTCCGGTAAAAAAGATCGCCGTGCTGGCGGTGGATCAGCGGGATTTGTATCGCAAAGCCGTGGAAAGCCATTTCGTGTACCAACTGGACCAGGACGGACAGAGCGCGTTCGTGACGTATAAGGTGCTGAACCTGGCCGCCATCAAAGCCGACAAGCAAGCGTCGGCGACAAGTCTGCGCGAAAACGGCGCCGATACGCTGTTGCTCGTCCGACTGGTGAACCAGACCACCTATGCCACTGAGGCGCGAGCCACGCCGTCGTACTTCACACCCACGGTCTCCGGCTACGAAAACAATGAATGGTACGGTTACTATTCAATTGCGTTCATGGACATGGGCATTGTTTGGGGCGACTCGAAAAGCGAGGTTTACCTCGACAGCAGTCTCTTTGACCTGAAGACAGGCTACCGGCTTTGGAGGGGTCTGACGACTACCGTGCTGAAGGAGGAGACCGACCGCATCGAGGAACTTTCGACGCTGGTGGTGAAGGTGCTCGCCGCAATGCGCAAGGATGGACTGATTCATTAACAAAAGGAGATGTACAGCCTCTCAGCCGTGGCTGCCCCGCCTGTTGATTACCAGAGCAAAGAGCGGATGCCGTATGCGCGCTAAGATCGGAAAGATTTCCGATCGGC
>JBDTOW010000614.1:0-3770 GCA_039933075.1 Verrucomicrobiota bacterium
GCAGCTACAAGTTACAATTGAACGATGCGCTTCCGGCCGGGCAGTCACAGCGCTATTATCGCGTGAGAGTCAATCCGTAGTTGCTCTTGCCGCCAATGCCTAGCGAAGAATCTGACACCACACCAAACCTGTGAAAGCGCCAAAGCCAGCTTTGTCGCAAAAACAGCAAATTGAAATTGATGAAAAACCGGTTCCTCATTGCAGCAGTCTTCGGCTTTCTGGTTGGCTTGCCGGCTGATTCCCGGGCCTTTCTGCCTCCTCGCCAGCCGGCGCTCCCCAACTTTGACAAACGAGTCGAAGCGATTCAGCAAAACGGTGGCGCGCAACCTCAGCACCCCCCCCCCGCTGTCCAGAATCAAAGTTCTGTGTCCACGGAATCGCTCGCCCTCCAGGCCAAAGCCGAGGCTGACTTGAAGTCGCGCGTTCAAGGATTAAAGATCGAACGGGATCCCATTCTGGGCATGCCAAAATTCATTTCGGCGACACGCGGATTCTTGACCGGCCCGGAGGGAAAAGGCGCCGCCCTCACGCCACAGGCGGTGGATTCGACACCGGCCACCGATCCACACCGTCCGATCAAAGCGTTCCTCAACGCGTATGCGCCGGTATTCGGTCACAATGCCGGGGCGCTTGAGACAGCCCGGATCAAACGCGACTACGTCACCGAGCACAACGGCCTGCGGACTGTCATCTGGGAGCAGATGGTAGATGGCGTTCCGGTATTTGAAGGGCTCCTCGCTGGCCACGTTACGAAGAAGGGCGAGCTCGTCAACATCTCCAGTCGTTTTGTGCCCGCTCCCACGCAAGCCGCCAGGCTTGGAACCCCGAACCAGGCGGAGTTGATTCGCACCCCCTCGATTTCGGCCCGGCAAGCTATCGTCAAGGCGGCTGCCAACCTGGGAACCGAGCTCGAAGAAAACTCGTTGGTTGGTTTGGGAGATCCGGACGGTGCGGAGAAGCGTCAGGCTTTCAGCGCACCCCTGTTGCGCGGCGAGGCGAGGGTGAAACTGGTCTGGCTGCCGATGAACCGGAATTCATTGCGTTTGGCCTGGCGGGTTGAACTCAGCAGCCGCGCGCGGCTCGAGCTTTATTCCGTCGTCGTGGACGCCCAGAACGGTGAAGCGACGTTGCGCCGGTCGCTCACCAGTTACCTCACCGACGCGTCCTATCGAGTGTATACCAGCGACAGCCCCTCTCCGTTGTCGCCGGGCTATTCGACTCAGACGAATACGCAGCCGCCCGTCGTTCAGCGCAAGTTAGTCAAGCTGAGCGCGATTTCGACGAACGCTTCGCCGTCTGGCTGGATTAACGACGCCGATAACGAGACACGAGGAAACAACGTCGATGCGCACACCGACCGCAATGATGACGACCAGGCCGACGTGCCCCGGCCGCAAGGCAACCCGAAGCGCGTTTTCGATTTTCCCCTCGACCTCAAGGCTCAACCGACAACTTACACCAACGCTGCCGTGGTAAACCTGTTTTATTTGAATAATTTCATGCACGATAAGTTGTATGATCTCGGCTTCACCGAAGCGGCGGGGAATTTCCAGAATGACAACTTCAATCGCGGCGGGCAGGGAAATGACGCCGTTCAAGCAGATGGACAAGATGGCGGCGGATTCGATAATGCCAACTTTTCCACGCCACCGGACGGCGAACCCGGTCGCATGCAAATGTATATTTGGAGCGGTGCCGATCCCAACCGTGATGGCGACCTGGATGCCGAAATAATGTGCCATGAATATACGCACGGTTTGAGCAATCGGCTCGTCGGTGGAGACGTTGGGATTTCCGAACTGCAACCTGCCGGCATGGGCGAAGGCTGGTCAGATTTTTACGCGCTCGCGTTGTTGAGCGAATCAGCGGATGACGTCCACGGAAACTATGCCGCCGGAGCTTATGCCCTCTATAAACTCGATGGTTTCACTCAAAATTACTATTTCGGAATCCGGCGGTATCCTTACACCACGGACATGACGAAGAATCCGCTTACCTTCAGAGATATCGACCCGTCGCAGGCCAGTGCTCATCCCGGAATTCCCCTCAATCCGGTGTTTGGAGGCTCCCCAGCGGATGAGGTGCACGCCCAGGGTGAAATCTGGTGTGTGACTTTGTGGGAGGCGCGGGCCAGCTTGATCGACAAATTGGGATTTGACGAGGGCAACAAGACCATCCTTCAGTTGGTCACCGATGGAATGAAACTTTCGCCCGCCAATCCGACTTTTCTTGAAGCTCGCGATGCCATTCTCCAGGCCGACGAGATCAACAGCGGCGGCGACAACCGGAGCGAGTTGTGGCTTGCCTTTGCCAAGCGTGGCATGGGCTTCAGCGCCAGCGCGCCCAGCAGCGACACCACCATCGGGGTAGGGGAAGCGTTCGATGTTCCCGATGACGTCCTCATCGGCGCCCCGGACGGCCAGCTCGAAGTAACCATCACGCCGCACACGGGCGCGGTCGTGTTCGCCGGCGCCACCGAACCGATTTTTGTCAGAGTTACCGACGGCCTCGCGGTAACGAACGCGACTATCAGCGCAACGGTTAGCACCGGCGGAACTTTGACCTTCAAAAACGACGGAGTTGACCCGGACAAAACCGCCAATAACTCGGTTTACAGCGGCTTGCTCGTGGTACCAACCACCACCAACACTGTCACCATAACACTCGTCATCACCGCGCCGGAAAAGGACCCTTCAACCAACGCGGTGACGTATTCGGTTATTCCCGTTCCTCCGAACGATAACTTTACCAACGCGATCAAAGTCCCGAGCGTCGGGGCCGTTTACCTGTCGAACAATAAACTTGCGACGGTTGAACCCAACGAGCCCAAGCACGGCGGGCTCCCTAATCCCGGTGCATCTCTTTGGTGGCTTTATTCCGCATCCAGCGACACGGACCTTTTAATCGACACTGCTGGCAGCGACTTTGACACGGTCATCGCGGTTTATACGGGCAACTCGTTGAAAACGCTGCAGAGTGTCATTTCCGCCGACAACATCGCCAAACGCAAGCAGGCGTTCCTTACTCTTCACGCGGCGAAAGGCATTTCCTATCACATCGCGGTCGCCAGCGCGAATACCAACGGAACCGGGACGCTGAATTTGCGGTTCGCGCCGAATGGCCAGCCGGATTTGAACCCACCGGTTATCAGTGTAACCTCACCGCCCAGTGGCTTGGTTTTGGCAACCAATCGCGTTTTGGTCACGGGCGCGGCGTTTGACCCGCAGCCAAACGCCTCGGGGATCGATCAGATTCTCATCCGGGTGAACACCGTTTTCGGTCCTGGCTCAAGTGACCAAACACAAAGTGAAAGCGGTTCGATCCTGGGCGCTCTAGCTGCTACCCCGAACATCGTTCTTAGTACGAACTGGTCCAGAATCGTGGCCTTGCGGGAGGGATTGAACCTCATTCAAGTGACGGCCAACGATATTGCCGGCAACTTGTCTGATCCTATTTCGTTGGAAGTTACCTATCGTCCGCTCGATCCGCTGAACGACATCTTCGCCAACGCCATTCCGCTCACCCAGAATGCCGGGACGAACGTAGTAAACACCGCCCGTGCCACCAAGGAGTTCGGCGAGCCTCTGCACGCGAACAACGAAGGCGGAAAATCCGTTTGGTGGACGTTCCAGGCGGCTGCGGACGGATTGTTGTCGCTGACGACCACAAATTCCGACTTTGACACTTTGCTGGCAGTTTACACCGGAAGTCGCGTCAGTGCTTTGACTGCCCTTGCCGCCAACGACGACGCTTTCGACGGATCCGGGTTC
>JBDTOW010000615.1:0-3768 GCA_039933075.1 Verrucomicrobiota bacterium
ATCCCAAACTCCTCGCGGAACTCGCCGAAGAGTTTCGCGATTATGCCCGCCGGGGTGGCCAGGTTTTTGTTTCGACTCATTCGCCCGACTTTCTTAACGCCACCCAACTCGACGAAGTCTTTTGGCTGGCGAAACACGACGGCTACACCGCCATCCAGCGCGCAGCCGATGATGCCCAGGTCTCCGACTACATGAAGGCCGGCGACCAAATGGGCTACTTGTGGAAACAGGGTTTTTTTGAAGGAGCCGACCCCCAATGAGCGAGGTTGTCTTCCTCCTCGAAGAGCCTTCCGCCAAAGCGATGCTGGAAGGATTCCTCCCTAAGCTCCTCCCAAACCAGACTCCATGCCGCTTCATCGTCTTCGAGGGCAAGCAGGACCTGGAGAAGCAGATCGTAAAGCGGATGCGCGGTTATCGCGTGACGGGTGCCCGCTTTGTGGTGCTGCGCGACAAGGATTCCGAGGACTGCCGCCAAGCAAAGGCACGTCTAGTCGAGAAATGCACTGAGGCCGGGAAACGGGACGCCCTGGTACGCGTGGCCTGCCATGAACTGGAAAGCTGGTATCTGGGCGACCTTGCCGCTGTTGAGGCCGGGCTGGGTGTCAGCGGCCTTGCCCGTCATCAAAGTAAGAAGCCCTATGCCGCGCCTGACGATCTGACCGATCCCGTCGCCAAGCTGCGCTCCATTGCTCCCACCTATCAGAAAATAGGCGGTTCCCGCGCCATTGGACCACACCTCGACCCGGCTCACAATTGCTCGCACAGCTTTGGTGTCTTCGTGGCGGGCATCCGGAAACTTACGGTCGCATGACCAAGAAACAAAGCTGGAACTGACTTGAATTGGGAAGGAGAACCGGCCCAGGCTTGAGCCGCGCAGCCTGCTCGACGACCCCGAGAAATAGTATCACGCGCCGCGCCGACCGGACGCCGCAGCGCGGCTTCCCTGCTATCCGCAAAATCCCGCGACGGCAAATCCAGATTGCAACCTGGGTTTGCTCCACTACTCTCGTCCTCGTTCGAAAAACCAGAAGAGAAAAACTATAGACTAACACTTTTTACAAAATTCATTTCGCGTAGCTTCGGCTGCTGCTCGTAACGAAACCTCGGAAACTTCGCACGAAAGACAGCGCTCGATGCGCGCCCCGCCTGGGGCGCGCTGAAAGCGTTCTTTCGTGGGCCCTCCGAGGTGCCTGTTGCGGGACGCAAGTAAGTGCGTCCCTCTTTTATTTCAGGCACCAGAGTTCCCACGGAAGACAGTCTCCATCACAGGGCTGATTCGCACGCGAGCGAACGCCCATGTCTCAACGAAGACAGAAACTGGAGCTGACGTGGATCGGAAAGGAAAACCGGCCACGGCTGGAGCCGCGCATTTTGCTGGAACACCCGGAGAAGTCATATCACGCCCAGCACCGCATGACGGACAATGATCTCTTCGATAACCGGCTCATTTTTGGCGACAATCTGCTCGCCCTCAAAGCGCTCGAACAGGAGTTCTCCGGCAAGATCAAGTGCATTTACATTGACCCGCCTTACAACACCGGCAGCGCGTTCGAGCATTATGACGACGGGATTGAGCACTCACTTTGGCTATCCTTGATACGAGATCGGTTGGAGTTGCTGCGCTCTTTGCTTCACACAATGGGAGTGATTTTTGTCCAAATAGACGATCGGGAATGTGCCTATCTGAAAGTGCTCATGGATGAGGTTATCGGGAGGCAGAATTTTTTAGGCGCAGTTGTCTGGCAAAAACGCATTTCACCCGATCCGGATTCACATTTTGTATCAGGAACACACGACTACATTTTATTGTACGCTAAGGAGATTCAGGAGTGTCAGTTTAACAGATTGGCCCGAACCGAAGAACAAGATGCGCGATACGAAAATCCTGACAACGACCCTCGCGGTTCTTGGACAAGCAGCGACTTGACGCGCCGTGAGTATAGGGAACACGATTTTTACCCCATCAAACTGCCGTCAGGACGTGAGGTGTTGCCTGCGCACGGACGGAGTTGGAGTGTTCCGAGAGACTCGTATGCTGAAATGGTGGCTGATAATCGGATATGGTTTGGTCCTCGTGGCGACTCCATGCCGAGGCGAAAGCGCTTTCTCTCTGAAGTTCGGCAAGGAGTTGTTCCAACAAGCTGGTGGACTGGTCAGGACGCCGGTAAGAATGAAGATGGCAAACGAGAATTAAAAGCACTCTTTCCTAACGACCCAAATGTTTTTGCAACTCCTAAGCCTGAACAACTCATCAAGCGCTGTTTGGAACTTGGGAGTAATGCGGGCGATTGGGTCCTCGACTCCTTTGCTGGTTCCGGCACGACGGGCGCGGTGGCGCATAAAATGGGGCGGCGCTGGATTATGGTGGAGTTGGGTGAGCATTGTCACACGCACATCATTCCCCGGCTCAAGAAGGTCATTGATGGCGCGGACCCTGGCGGGATCACGGAGGCTGTGGGCTGGAAAGGCGGCGGCGGGTTCCGTTATTACCGTCTCGCTCCTTCATTGCTCGAAAAGGACAAGTGGGGCCAGTGGGTCATTAGTAAGGAATTCAACGCCGCGATGCTGGCCGAGGCCGTGTGCAAGCTGGAAGGCTTCCAGTACGCGCCGAGCGACACGGTGTATTGGCAGCATGGACATTCCACCGAGCGCGACTTCATCTACGTGACCACGCAGCACCTGAGCGCGGATCAGCTCGCCCAGTTGAGCGATGAAGTCGGTTCCGAACGCACGTTGCTCGTGCTTTGCGCCGCTTTCCGCGTTCTCAAGGGCGGCAACGAGCGCTATCCGAACCTGACTGTGAAGAAGATTCCCAAGCAGGTGCTGTCCCGCTGCGAGTGGGGCCACGACGATTACAGCCTCAAGGTGGAGAATCTGCCCAAGGCCCCGCCGAAGCCGGGGCAGCAAGACCTTTTTTAGCCGCGAAAGAACGCAGAGAACACAAAGAAATCTCGAATGGAATCGAAGCCTGAGCGGAAGTCGGAATTGGTCTATTGTGCAACCGGCGGTTGCACTTTTGCGCTGAACCCTACTCCATCGAAGCGATGACTAGCCAATCCAAGAACGTTGCATCGATTAAACTAGCCAGCCGTTTGCCCGCGGATTACGGGAAGTTGCTTGGGGAAATCAAGGCGCGCATCCGTTCGGCCCAATATGAGGCGCTCAAAGCAGTCAACAAAGAACTGGTAGTCCTCTATTGGGATATTGGGCGAGCCATCACTACACGGCAGGCCGGAGGCGCACACGGCGACGCCGTGGTCAAACGGCTGGCCTTGGATTTGCAGAAAGAGTTTCCGGGCGTAGCGGGTTTCTCCTGGCGTAATCTATATAACATGAGCCGGTTTTACACCACCTACCGTGACCTGCCAAAATTGCAACCATTGGTTACAATAATCGGCTGGAGCCACAATTTGGTCATCCTGCGGCGCTGCGCCAACCCACTTGAGCGGGAGTTCTACATCCGCATGACTCGGAGGTTCGGCTGGACCAAGGACGTGCTGGCCCTGCAAATTGACAATCAATCGTACGAGAAGACTCTCCTGAACCAGACCAATTTCGACCGTACGGTGCCGGCCAAATACCGCGACCAGGCGAAGCTTGCCGTGAGGGATGATTACATCTTCGACTTTTTGGAACTGGGCGAGGAGCACAGCGAGCGGGAGTTGGAGCGGGCGATCCTGTCCAGGATCGAGAAGTTCCTGCGTGAGATGGGCGGGCGGTTTGCTTTTCTGGGCAGCCAGTACCGCATGGAAATTGCCGGCGAGGAGT
>JBDTOW010000616.1:0-3758 GCA_039933075.1 Verrucomicrobiota bacterium
GCTGCGAAAGGCCGATATGCCTACGACGCGATCTATGGCACCGGCCGCGGTTATTTGGACACTCTGCTGGCCGGGGCTGGCGCGCGGCTGGTTTTGTTTAACGACAAGATCGATCCACTTTTCGGCGGCCACCACCCCGAGCCCAATGCCGAGGGCATGAATGCCGTGAGCGAATGCATCCTGAACGGGAAAGCCAATCTTGGACTTGGCTTGGATGGCGATGCGGACCGCTTTGGAATCGTCGACAAAGACGGTTCGTGGTTGACGCCCAATCAGATCCTGGCGCTGACGCTCTATCATCTAAAAAGGAATCGCGGTTGGACCGGAGCCGTGGTTCGCACCGTGCCGACCAGTCATCAGGTTGATGCGGTGGCCGCGATGCTTGGGGTTCGCGTGCGTGAGACTCCGGTTGGCTTCAAGTACATTGGCGCGTTGATGGAGAGTGAACCGATCATCGTGGGGGGAGAAGAATCGGGCGGTCTCAGCGTGAGGGGCCATGTTCCCGAAAAAGACGGGATACTGGCTTGCCTGTTGATGGCGGAGTTGGTGGCGAAGGAAAGGAAGTCGCTCGGCCAAATCTTGAAACACCTCGAAAAGCAGACCGGCGAATTTCACACCGACCGCGTTAACGTGGCCATTCCGCCGGACAAAAAGGAAGCATTACTGAGACGACTCAGTGGCGGTCTGGAGAACATCGGTCCATTCCGAGTCGAGAAGTTCGTCACCACTGACGGCTACAAATTCCTTCTTCCCAAAGGCGAGTGGGTCGCCTTCCGCGCCAGCGGCACTGAGCCGTTGATACGATGTTACGTGGAAGCGAAATCAGCGGCGCAATTGAAAAAATTACGCGCCGCCTCCCTCAAGCTATTGAAGGCCTGACCTGACCAACTCAGTGCATCGTCGTCTCGTTTCCGGGAGAGCTCCGACCTCCAACATTGGACGCGCATCGGGGCCATGAGCCGCCTTCGGATCGGAGCGCGGATGCCCACATCCGCGAGTTCAAGTACCTGGCCGATGACAGGGCGGATGTGAGCATCCGCGCTCCGATCCGAAGCTTCATGGGAAAGATTACCGTTGCGGCCGGTATTCTTTCTTGGCCTGCGGCAACCATTCTTTGAGCTGGCGAATTCGTGTTTCATCGAGTGGATGAGTTCGCAGAAACCATGGTGTGGCGCCACCGGCCTTTGCGTTGTAGTCGGCGAATCGCTGCCAGAACGCAACGGCGGCTTCCGGGTTATAACCCGCGCGAGCCATATACAGCAACCCGATGTGATCGGCTTCCGATTCCTGGCCGCGACTGTGCGGCAGCGCAACGCCCACCTGCGCGCCAACACCGTAGATCGTAGACGCGATCGCCTGCATTTTCGGATCACTGGCCGACAAGCCCGCCCCCAAAAGCTGACCGCCGGTCTGCAACAGCGTGGCTTCACTCATCCGTTCGCCGCCGTGTCGCGCCACCGCGTGGGCTACTTCGTGGCCGATTACCGTTGCCAGTCCGAGATCATCCTTGGTGATGGGCAGGATGCCGGTGTAGATTCCAACCTTTCCACCCGGGAGACAGAAGGCGTTAACTTCCTTGCTCTCGAAAACCACAAATTCCCATTTCGCATTCGGCAACTGGGCCACCGAGGCGATGCGCTTGCCGACGCGCTGGACCTGCGCGTTGATGGCAGGATTTTTGTTGAGGGGCGTTTCCTGCTTCATCTTTTCAAAACTCGAAAGGCCGAGTTGCATCTCTTCGCCTGCCGAAATGAAATTCAATTGCTTTCGACCCGTCTCCGGAACCGTCCTGCACCCGGCAAGGAAAAGCGCGGTAAGACCCACCATTCCCACCCAAATGTACACTCTAAAACAAAGTTTTTGCATGACGGAAGTAAATCACAGGGCGGTCCGCAATTCAAATCACAAGCAAGGGTCGAGTGAAAACCGCCGTGAAAAGGGGTTTTTGGTGCTTGAATTCAGAATTCGTCTTGGCCTGTCGATGTTTCTGGGGTAGGTATCCGGCGTAGGATTCGCGTTTTTCGAAGAGCATGAAAATAAATTTGGCGTATGGCCAGGGGCATTTGACGATTGAATCGCCGGATGCGCGAACAACAGTCATCGAGCCTTCGCACACACCGGGATTGACCGATGAAAAAAGCGCGGTCATTCACGCGCTAAAAAATCCGATTGGCGTTCGTCCGCTGCTTGATCTCGTTAATCCCGGAGACCGCATTTGCATCGTGTTCACGGACATTACCCGGGCCACGCCGAACGAGCGGATCATCCCCTGGTTGCTGGAACATCTGGCCTCGGTGCCGCGCGAGAACATTACTCTGTTGAACGGTCTGGGGACGCATCGGCCCAACAGCCGTGTTGAACTTGAGAAAATGTTGACCAGATCGGTGGTGGAAAATTATCGAGTCCTCAACCACGAACCCGAGAATCCGGAAGCACTCGTTCAGTTGGGAGTCACTCGAGACGGTGCGCCAGCTTTAATCAATCGCCATCTCGTCGAAGCGGACATTCGGATAAGCACGGGCTTCATCGAACCTCATTTCTTCGCCGGTTTCAGCGGTGGACCCAAGGGCATCATGCCCGGGGTCGCCGGCCTCGAAACCGTGATGAGCAACCACGGAGCAAAGAACATTGGCGATCCAAAGTCAGCCTTTGGAATTACCACCGGGAATCCGATCTGGGAAGAGATGCGCGACATCGCGCTGCGAGTCGGGCCGAGTTTTTTGCTGAACGTGACCTTGAACGAACAGCGCCAAATCACCGGTATCTTCGCTGGAGGCCTGGTCGAAGCGCACAAGGCCGGCATTGAGTTTGTCCGAAAATCCGCGATGCAAAAAGTCAAAGCGCCTTTTGAAATCGTGGTGACGACCAACAGCGGGTATCCGCTGGATTTAAATCTCTACCAGGGGGTCAAAGGCATGAGCGCGGCCGCCCGGATCGTTCAGCAGGACGGAACCGTGATCCTCGCTTGCGAGTGTCGAGAGGGGGTGCCGGACGGCAGCCCACTCGATAAGTTGTTGCGGAGCGCTTCGAATTCCGAAGAGATCTTAACCATGCTGGCAACTCCTGGCTTTGTGCGTCCGGAGCAGTGGCAGGCGCAAATCCAGGCGCTCATCCAGCGCCGGGCAAAAGTCCTCGTTTATAGTTCGCTTTCTGACGACGTCATTCGGGCCGCCCATCTAACGCCGTGCCACGACATCGGCGCGGAAATCCGAACCCGTTTGCAACAACTCGGTCCGGAGAGTCGCATCGCCATCCTGCCGCAAGGGCCGCTGACAATTCCGTACCTCGCCTGAGGCAATTCATGAGCGGCGATCGGCTGTGAGGAGGGTTGGAATTGTTTTTTTGCCCTTTTTTGCCTCGCCCAGCGCCGACTGAATCATCAGGAACTCGCCCACATTTTCCATCGTGACGATCCCAACCAATTCGCCATTTCGCAAAACCGGCAGTGTGTGACAATTACACCTTTGCAGTCGCGCAAAGACACGGTCCGCCATTTCCGAAGCAGCCGCCGTTTCAAAGTTCTTCTGCATCACGTCGCTAATTTCCGCTTGCTGCCCGCGTTGCGTCAGACCGGTCAACAAATCGCCGCGCGTCAAAATACCGACCACCCGCCCCTCCTCGACCACGGGAAAGTCTTGCTGTGATCCCGAAAGGATATGCTCCACAGCGCTCGAGAGCGGCTCATGGGGTGACAAGCTCCGAAAATCCGTAATCATCATGCGATCAACCGGAATACCGCCCAGGGCCGACTTCATCTG
>JBDTOW010000617.1:0-3758 GCA_039933075.1 Verrucomicrobiota bacterium
CATAGTAAAACGGATGCAGGAATATATGAAGCTGGCGATGCCAGAGATTGGAACGTACCCCTTCGAAGCCACTCCAATCCACCTCTCCGCCAAACCGATCCATCAATTCCACCCAGGCTGCCGTGCGTTCCGCCCGCGTATGACGCGGATGAGTGTAGATCCAGTGCTGAAACGCGTCCACCGTCGCCATCCAGGGAAAGAATTCGATAATGCCCTCCAGGTGATCGCGTCGAGCCCGATTTGCCTCCGGAGCCGGGTAGAAGGTTTCCAGGTATTCGTTGCCGAGCAACTCCATGCTCATCGAGGCCACTTCACAGAATTCGATCGGCGCTTCGCGGTAGGCGAGCAAGTCCTCCGGTCGCATCGCCAGCGCGTGAAATGCATGCCCCGCCTCGTGCAAAATCGTTTCCACGTCCCGCTGCACGCCAACTGCGTTCATGAAGATGAAGGGCAAACGCGACTCGGCAAGTGTGGATTGGTAACCACCGGGCGCCTTTCCTTTCCGGTTCGCGAGATCGAGCAAGCGAAGGTCCTGCATCTGTTGAAAACTCTGTGCCAGCTCCCCATTCAGCGAATCAAAGATCTTTTGCGCGCCCGCGACCATTTGCTCAACCCGTTCAAACGGGCGCAACCGGGGTCGGTTCAACGGATCGACCGCCAGGTCCCACGGTCGCAGTACGCTTACGTCCAGTTGACGGTGCCGTTCCGCCTGAAGGTCCCGAAGCACCGGCATGATCTCCTTTTCCACAGCCTCGTGGAACCTGAGACAATCCGTTGGGGAATAATCGAAGCGTCCTCTCGCGCGAAAGGCGTACTCCAGGTAATTTTTGAAGCCAGTATTCTCTGCGATCGCTTCACGGAGCGCAACCAAGGCATCGAAAATCTCCTCCGTTTTCTCGGCGTCCCGTAACCGGCGTCGAGCGACCAATTCCCACGCTTCCTGGCGCAGAGCTCGATCCGGCTCTTCCAGATACTGCGCCATTTGCGCCAGCGTTTTCTCTTCACCGCGAAACGGCACGGTCATTGCGCCGCAGAGCTTCTGATATTCCTGTCCTTTTTTTGCCTGCTCCGTTTCCAACGGGACGTTTTCCTGGCGGAACAGTTCGACTTGTACACGGGTATTGCGGTCGAAAACTTCGTAGCGCGTTTTGGGGAGTTGGGGGCGCAGCGGGTGTTCGAGATAAAGCTGCGCGAGCTTGAATTGTCGAGGTTTCGCGCGCGGCTCGATCTGTTCGACGAATTCGAGATATGCCCTCTCGGCCTCGGGGTTGTCGGTTTGGCAGGTCATCGCGATATAACGTCGGGAGCCCTCTTCCTCCAGCGCCGCGCTGACTTCGCTCCAATCGAGCAACCACTTCTCTAACTCTGCGGCCACGACGCATCCGGCGGCCTCCTGTTCCAGGCGGTCGAACAACGGCATGATCTGATCCCAATTCTCGAGGTCCGCATCAACGGGAACGAAGCGACGCGCGGAATACACTGGTAATCGGCCAAATGGGAGTAAATTCATCGTCGAATTGTGAAGTCAAAGTCACAAAGGAAAAAGGCTAAAGTGTCGCGCAATGCCAGAACGGTAAGTGGCAGCAGTCCCGGAGGGACTTCAATCAATGTTCCTTCGGAACAACGCGCCGTGTCGACTTACCCTAAAACTGAGAAAACTGAGATGAGGCCGGCATTAAGGAGTTGAAGTTTGTTTCCTTTCTTTTTAGTCTGCCAATCTTCGGTGAGTTGAATCAACCCGGTAAACAGAAATGTCCGTATGGAAGAGAAAGAAGACACGACAATTTACAAAGTGGTGCTGAACCACGAGGAGCAGTACTCCATTTGGCCCGCCGACAAATCCAACGCGCTCGGTTGGAAAGACGCAGGGAAAAGCGGTACCAAGCAGGAGTGTCTGGCCTACATCAAGGAAGTCTGGACAGATATGCGCCCGCTGAGCTTGCGAAAGCGGATGGACGACGCAGCAAACAAAAAATAAACTCCCCCGTTCCGTAATTCCCCCAGGAGAGCAGGCCTCGCGGTTTGAGGCTTAGTTGGCGGCTCGACCGATCAGTTGGTCAGTCGCTAAGTCAAGCCGGACTAACGGAATGACGACAAATTATCTTGGCTGCGATCTGGGCGCCGAAAGCGGCCGTCTCATGGTTGGGTCTCTCACGGCGGGACGGCTCGTCCTCGAAGAAATTCATCGTTTCCCGAATACGCCGATTAAAGCGAATGGGTCGCTACACTGGAATATTTCTGCTCTCTTCGATGAGCTGAAGGTCGGGCTCAACAAAGTTGCCCGGCGCAAACTGGAGATTGCCAGCATTAGTTGCGACTCATGGGGTGTGGATTACCTCCTCTTCGACCAGGACGGTTGCATCATCACGCCCACGTTTCATTATCGGGACGTTCGCGCCGCAAAAGGAGTCGAGAATGCCGATCGCCGGATCGATCGGGACACGATTTTCGCCGAAACGGGCATCCAGTTCATGGCCATCAACACACTCTTTCAACTCGCCGCGGAATCACCGGAGCGGCTGGGGAAAGCAGAGCGGCTTTTGCTCGTGGGTGATGGTTTTAATTTTCTCCTTTCGGCGGTAGCCCGCGCGGAGGAATCTCTCGCCAGCACCAGTCAGCTTTACAATCCGCGGACCAAGGCCTGGTCCTACCGTCTTATCGACTCACTGGGTTTCCCGCGGAAACTATTCCCACCCCTCGTTGCGTCGGGAACCAGACTCGGATGGTTGCGTCCGGAAATCGCCCGGGAGACCGGCTTGCCCGGGATCGAAGTAATCGCGACCTGCGCGCACGATACGGGCGCGGCTGTGGCAGCCGTTCCCGCCACGGGCGAGAATTGGGCTTACTTAAGCTCAGGTACTTGGTCGCTAATGGGTGTGGAACTGACCGCGCCGATCATTACGGAGGCATCCCGCGCCCTGAATTTTACGAATGAAATCGGCTATGATGGAACAATCCGGTTATTAAAAAATATCGTTGGTCTGTGGGTCGTGCAGGAATGCCGCCGTGCCTGGGCCAAGACAGGGCCTGACTACGATTATGCAATGCTGAGTGAATTAGCGGACTTCGCGCCACCATTCGTGTCGCTGATGGACCCTGCCGATCCACGCTTTGTCACGCCGGGCGAGATGCCGGCCAAAATCGTTTCCTTCTGCAAAGAGACAGGTCAACCGGCCCCATCCGACCCCGGCGCTACCATCCGGTGCGTCTTGGAAAGTTTAGCGCTGCTCTATCGTCGAACTCTGCGCCAGCTAGAACAGCTCCTCGGGAAAAAAGTAGACCGATTGCACATCGTGGGTGGCGGAAGCAAGAATCTGCTGCTGAATCGGTTCACGGCGAACGCGCTTCAAATTCCCGTCCTGACCGGGCCGGTCGAAGCCACTGCCGCGGGGAACATCCTCGTCCAAGCCATCACCCTCGGTCATCTGCCATCGCTGGCCGCCGCCCGTCAGGTCGTGCGAGACTCGACCGCGATAAACCTGGAGCAACCGAGCGAAGCCGATGTCTGGAACGCCGCTTATGAGCGCTTCGAAAAACTTTGTCAGCGTTGAGCAGATCCTCCTGGTCACACGCGGCACTTTCAACGGTCATTACGCCCGCCGTCATCTCTTCATGGTCACAGAGGAGAATTTTGTACGGATCAGACGAACTTGCCGGGGTTCAGTATCCCTTTGGCGTCAAAAGCTCTCTTGACAGTCCGGTGCAAGCGTCGCACTTCTTCCGTCGTGGCCATTGGCCACCATCGTTTCTTCGCCAGG
>JBDTOW010000618.1:0-3750 GCA_039933075.1 Verrucomicrobiota bacterium
CCAGGGCCACGCCGAGCGCCAGGATCGCGGCGTAAATTTTCCAAAAAAACAGATTGTACGACAGGAAGGCGGGACAGGCGCGAAAGACTTGAAACGAGTCGTGCGAACCGGCGGGCGGCGTCGGCTCTCTCTCTTCGACTTTCAGCAGCGGCAAAACGAATCTCTTCAAAAGATTATACATGACGCTGAGCCTCCACCAGTTCGCGGATGCCGCGCAGCTCATCGCGAATGCCTTTCAGGATTTCGTCGGTGGACAGCGTTTCTGTCGCGGCGATTTCCGTTTCGGCTTTGAATTTGTGCCCGCGCATCCGGGCATAGAGGAAGTTCCGGATTTCATCGAATTGCCTGATCCCGGTGATCGATTCCTCCGCGGTGGAACTGCCCGAAGCGGTTTGGATTTGCACGGTGCCGATGCCGAGCCAGCGCTCGAAAATGTTGCGCGAAACGTGAATGTCCTGAATCCGCGCGTAGGTCAGATAGCTTTCCCGCCGCCAAAGCAGTCCGTGGGAAACGGCGACGCCCTCTTTGTCGAAGCGATAGCGCAGCGTGATGTAGCGGAAATAAAGCGGCAGGAAAACAAACGGAAACGCCACATTGGACGCCAGCGAGTAGATCGCGTAAAGCGTCAGCAATTTGCGGTCGGGCCGCGTCAGCGCAAAGATCGCATCGGCGTTAACCTCGCGCAGATGGGCGTCATCGTCGTGGTGCATAAAATCTCATCGAATCGTCCGCAAAGCATAACGAAGAAAGATAGCATCGACGCTCCGCACGCGCTCCCGCATCACTCGCTTTTCAACCACTCCGCGCTCCGATCAAACTTATCTTTTTTCGTTAAGTGTCGTCTGAAAACCCAAACTCATGGAGTTCCTCTCAACGCCATCCATACAAAGACTCCCCACGCGATAATGCCAAGCGGCTGCTGGAATCCGCCGCGCCCACGCGATGACGCCGACAACCAGGGCCTCTCGGAGCGAGCATCACGTGCCCCAGATATTAAAGATAACGTTGCAAACAATGGACGACCCTCAGCCGGTCGAGCGCGTTCGCAATTCGCCTCAGACGCTCCCACTGTCCCGACCCTGGACAAACGCGTGTTTATAGGGAATTACAAGCCCACGACCACTGCTTTTGTCTGGGTATAAAGGTTGAGCACCTCATGGCCCATTTCACGGCCCCAGCCGGATTGCTTGTAGCCGCCAAAGGGTAGCGCTGAGTCGAATACGTTGTAGCAATTTACCCAAACGGTGCCTGCCTTGAGCTCGGCGGCGATGCGGTGGGCTTTGGAGATATCGCTCGTCCAGACGCCGGCAGCCAGACCGTACTGAGTTTGGTTGGCGCGGTTAATCAGATCCTCGGCTTTGGTAAAAGGTTCCGCAACCACGACGGGACCAAAGATCTCTTCGCGGACGATGCTCATCTTCGGATTGACGTCCTTCACAACGGTGGGCTGGACGAAATAACCACGATCGCCCGAACGCGCCCCGCCGGTCACGTAACAAGCGCCTTCCTGTTTGCCTTGATGCATAAATTTCGTGACACGAGAAAGTTGTTCCTGCGATACCATCGGACCCATCTCGGTATCCGGCGCGAGTCCGGGGCCAAGTTTGATCTTCTTCGCATGTTTGGCCACGCCAGCGACCACATCGTCGAAAACGTCGCGTTCGACCAATAGTCGGGAGCCGGCGCAGCAGCATTGGCCGTGATTGAAAAAAATTGCGTTGGCTGCCCCCGCAATCGCAGCGTCGAGATCGCCAACGTCCTTGAAGACGATATTGGGAGATTTGCCGCCGAGTTCGAGGCTGACCTTCTTCAGATTCCCTGCCGCGGCCTGGACAATGAGCTTCCCGACTTCGGTCGAACCCGTAAAGGCGATCTTGTCCACATCGTCGTGCGCAGCCAGAGCGGCGCCCGCAGTTTCGCCGAAACCGGTCACAATGTTCACGACGCCTTCGGGAAGGCCAGCCTCGAGGAGAAGTTCGCCGAGCCGCAGAGCCGACAGTGGTGTCTGTTCAGCGGGTTTCAGTACGACGCAGTTGCCCGTGGTAAGAGCAGGACCAAGTTTCCACGCGGCCATGAGCAGTGGGAAATTCCACGGAATGATTTGGCCGACGACGCCGAGCGGTTCGCGCAAAGTGAAGGCATGAAAGCGTGCGCCGGGCGCGTAGGGAACGCTGATGGGAATCGTGGTTCCTTCGATCTTGGTCGCCCAGCCGGCCATGTAATGGAAGAGGTCAGCGGCGAGCGGAATGTCCGCCACGCGCGCGACCGCGCGCGGTTTGCCATTATCCAGCGATTCAATTTCGGCGAGTTCATCCGCGTGTTGGAGGATAAGATCGCCGATGCGCCAGATGAGCTTGCCGCGTTCGCTGGGCGTCAGGCGGCGCCACGGGCCGGATTCAAAGGCTCGGCGGGCGGCGGCAACAGCGAGTTGGATGTCTTCTTTGTCGCTCTCCGCCGCACGGGCGAGGACGGAAGCATCAGCGGGATTGAAGACGTCAAATGACTTGCCGGATGCGGCCGGAACCCATTTGCCGTTGATCAAGTTATGTTTTGGCTTGGCCAGCCAGGCAGCAACCTGAGGGCTGACCGCGTGGGTAACGGAACTGGTCGACGCACGACCGTTGCCGTTGCGAGATGTTTTGGGTGTGCGAGCGCTTGAACGCCGAGGTGAAGCGGTAGTTTTCATACCATGTGGATAGTTAAATTTGGTTCGTCGAAAAGCCTTCTCTGCTTTTCGCAATTCGCCTTTTCACGGTGTAGGATAAACATAAACCTGGCGGAGCGACCGGCGCAAGTAAGAAGCGGAAAGTCGCGTTATTGCGTATTGCGCGTTTGCTAAAAACCGGCGCAATGGGTATGAATCATAGAGTTCCCGAAATCCTGGCTATGTTCGGACTGAGAAAAAGAAATCGCGAGCAGCATCGCTATTACCTTCTGCCTGGCATGGGAAAATGCAATAAGCGGAGGTACAAGCAGTGGGTCAGACGATCATTTATTGTCGGGATTATCGTCTCTGCCATCTTTGGTTATCTGATTTACCATTTCAACCGGTATTGAAGGTATTGAAGCGTTTTCTAGAAACAACATTGCACTTCAACTGCCGCCGGGAGTCGCCTCAAGTAATCGTCCCGCGAAATGGTGATGGCTCCGAGTTGGCGGGTGATTGGCGTCACCATCTGAATGTCAATCAGAACGAATCCGCGGTCGCGCAGATGTTGAACCAGGAAATAAAGCGCGACTTTGGAGGCATCGTTGACTCGATGGAACATCGATTCGCCCGCGAAAAATCCGCCAATCGAGAGCCCATAGACGCCACCCGCCAGTTTTTCGCCCTGCCAACATTCGACGCTGTGGGCGTGGCCCTCCTCGTGTACGCGGGTATAGGCTTCAAGGAATTGCGGACTGATCCAGGTGCTGCGCCTGCCCGGCGCTGGTGCCGCGCATGCTTCCATCACTTTGCGAAACGCACGATCACGCGTGATTTGGAAAACGCCTTTGCGGATCACTCGGGCCAGACTGCGTGGAACGTGAAATTGATCCAATTCGAAGATGGCGCGCGGATCGGGCGACCACCACGTGATTGGATCATCGGTCCACGGAAAAATGCCGCTGCGATAAGCGAGGAGAAGGCGTGGCACGGACAGGTCGCCACCAATAGCGACCAGGCCGGGATATGGCCCGGTTGCAGCCGCTGTGCGCGGGTTCGGAAACCACAATCGTTCAGTGAGTGCGGCGGGTAATTTCATCTGA
>JBDTOW010000619.1:0-3727 GCA_039933075.1 Verrucomicrobiota bacterium
AGAGAAACGCGGCATTACTCGCAGTTGGACGAATTATCTGCCGTTGCAAGAATCAAAGTGGAAGCAAGAAGCGATCTTCGTTTTGAACTCAGTTAACGAAAGCCTGATCGTTTTCTTTCGAGGACAGATTCTGGTCGCGATGTGTGTGGGAACGTTAACGACAATTAGCTTTTTGTTATTGGGCCTGAATTACGCGGTTTTGTTGGGAGTGATGACCGGGCTGTTGGGTATTATCCCATACCTGGGCGTCATCTGCAGCATCATCCCCGCGATCTTGCTCGCGGTAATTCAGTTTGGCGACTGGCTGCATCCGCTGCTGGTCATTGGCATTTTCGCGATAATTCACTTGCTGGAAGGCTGGGTGATTTCGCCCAAGATTATCGGCGGGCGAGTTGGGTTGCACCCCTTGACGATCATCGTGTGCCTGATGGTTGGCACCGCCTTGATGGGTGGAATTCTTGGGGGCGTTCTGGCAATTCCCCTGACTGCGGCACTACGAACCCTGATGTTTCGCTATGTGTGGAAAAGTGGTGAAGAGAGCCAAAACAAAGTGAATGCC
The DNA here is from genome assembly GCA_039933075.1 of Verrucomicrobiota bacterium. Classification (GTDB taxonomy): domain Bacteria; phylum Verrucomicrobiota; class Verrucomicrobiia; order Limisphaerales; family JACPZS01; genus JBDTOW01. The sequence goes on from JBDTOW010000619.1 coordinate 560, forward strand.
TGAGCTCGGCTCGCGGGACTGTGACGCCGTTCAACCCGGCTGGTCACGTCTGTCTGCCAATGCGTGCTGGAGGCTCTTCAATAAACCTTCAGAATTGAATGGTTTGACCAGGAAAGAAAGAGTGGTGGCGTCGAAAAGTTCTTCCATTTTTTCAATTTCCATGAGACCGCTCATGCCCATCACTTTGACTGCGGGATTCAGCTTTTGCAAAGCGCGAACAACGGCCGGTCCATCCAGAAATGGCATCATCGCATCCGTAATGACAAGGCGAATCTTGTCCTGATGTTTGGCATACAAAGCCACCGCCTCCGCTCCATCACGCGCCGTCAATACCTTGTATCCGTAGCGGTCAAGAATCGCATCGATGATCTCCAGAATCGCTCCTTCGTCATCGGCAATCAGAATCAATTCGCCCTTGCCTTGCGGAAGTTCCTTTGGCGCTTCGTCCGTCGGCGCTTCCTCGGTCTGGTCAATCGCGGGCAAATAGACGCTGAAGCGGGACCCTTTGCCGGTCTCGCTCTCGACGGTCACGAACCCGCCATGGCTTTTCGCAATGCCGGTTGCCGTCGTCAGCCCAAGCCCTGTTCCTTTACCTTCCTCCTTGGTTGTGAAAAATGGATCAAAGAGTTTTTCCAACGCCTCTTTCGGGATGCCGACGCCGCTATCGGAAACCGATAATCTTAGATAGCGCCCCGGCAGCGCGTCGCGGTGGATCGGCGACTGGCCCTCCGTTAAGATTTCATTATCGGCGTCGATTTTGAGAATGCCGCCGTCCGGCATCGCGTCCCGGGCATTAATACAAAGATTCATCAATATCTGGTGCAATTGGGTGGCATCGCCATCGACCATCCAAAGCCCGATTTTGACTTTGGTCTTGATCTGAATTGACGGCGGAAAAGTGTCCTGGGCGATCTTCTCCATTTCGGAGATGAGATATCGAACCTGGACAGGCTTGTGCGCGGAATCTTCCACACCGCGGGCGAACCCCAATATCCGCCGGATAATATCCGCACCCCGCTGAGCCGTCCTCTCCAGCGTATCGACCAGCCGGCGATGGTTGTCATCAAGACGCCCGCGGCGAAGCAGCTCTGTGGCAATGAGAATCGGGGTTAAAATGTTGTTTAAGTCGTGGGCGATGCCACCGACGAGGGTGCCGATGCTTTGGAGGCGCTGTGCACGGAGAAATTGGGCTTCTATTTTTTTCTTCTCGGTCACGTCGCGCACGTTGATCTGCACCGCTGGTCTTCCCTCCCACGGGAAGTGGCGGGCCGTGATTTCGACCGGGAAGACACGATCGGGCTCACTAATGAATTCACTTTCCAAGGCCAAAAAACGAGAGGGATCCGCGATCACACCGTGCAGACTTGCTTCGAATCGTTCGCGCTGGGCCAACGCAATTAACGTTAGCAGTTTCTGTCCAACCAGACTTTGTGCGCCCGCGTGCAACATCTGGTGTATCGCCGGATTGGCAAGTCGGATCGTCGTGTCCGCATCGATAATGAGAATCCCGTCCGGCGCATTTTCGACGATTTGATCGAATTTCGAACGCTCGGCCAACAAACGGCGATAGCGATTTAATCGCGTTATGGTGCGCACGCGAGTCCGCAATTCAGCGCGGTCGATTGGCCGGGTCAAAAAGTCATCGGCTCCAGCCTCAAGCCCACAGAGACGCGAATCTCGATCATCCAGCGCGGTGAGCATAATGATAGCCACTTCCGCCACCGCCGGATTGGCCCGCAGGCGTCGGCAGACCTCAAAGCCATCCATGTCCGGCATCATCACATCGAGCAGAATCAGATCAGGTGGCGATTCAGCGGCCTTTGCCAAGGCTTCGGAGCCATTGCAGGCGAATGCCAGTTCGTAGCCCTGCGGCATTAACAGGTCCTCCAATAATTGGCGTCCGATGGGTTCATCATCGACAATCAGAATGGTGCTTTTGGTTTCCATAAATTAGTGCCCCATCGCTCTCAGTTTACTCGCTATGTGCTTCTATGGCGGCGAGCATTTCTCGAAAGTTAACCGGTTTGCTGAAGTAGTTGTTCGCCCCCGCTTGCAGACAGCGTTCGCGATCACCAGGCATCGCCAGAGCGGTCACCGCGATTATCGGGGTTCTCGCCAGCCGCACATCGGAGTCTGATCGGATTCGACGCGTTGCTTCCAGCCCATCCAAATCGGGCATCTGAATATCCATGAGAATGAGATCCGGCTTGTCCTCCCGGGCCCGCTGAATCGCTTCGGCACCGGATCGGGCAATCGTGATTCGATAGCCCTTGGCGTGCAAATAATCCGTTACCGTCTCAATGTTCATCTCGTTGTCCTCCGCCAGGAGTATCAGTTTCGATGACCCGTTCGCAGAAGGCTTCAACGGAGCGATAAACTTCGAAGCCGTGTGTCTTCCGGTCGTTGTTCGCAGACTAGTTGCGAGCACGGGTTCCGGGGCTGTGCTTATCGCCAGTTCCTCTGGATTGACAGGGAGTACGACTAGGAAGCGGCTCCCTTTTCCCACGGCGCTTTCAACGGTGACTTCGCCGCCGTGCATTTCCACCATGCGGCGAACCAAGGCTAATCCCAGGCCCGTTCCCGCGTATTGACGGGAAAGTCGGCTGTCCAACTGAACAAAAGGCTGAAACAAACGCGGCAAATCTTCTTGCGAGATGCCAACCCCGGTATCCCATACGATGATGTTCATGACCTCCTGGACGGTATCACAAGTGACATCGATCCCAATTCTACCGCCTTCCGGGGTGAACTTCACGGCATTGCTCAGCAGGTTTACCAGGATTTGCTTTAGCCGGCGTTCGTCTGCGTGAAGGTTAGGGATCTGGGGGGCGAAGGTCGTGCTGACTTGCAGGCGCTTTTTCTGGGCGGCTTCTTTAACCAGCCGCAAACTGGATTGGCACACTGAGGAAATCGAGATGCTATCAATCTGCAACTGAATTTTCCCCGCTTCGACCTTGAACAAGTCGAGGATGTCGTTGATTAGCGAAAGCAAATGGCGCCCACTCTCTTCAATGCTGCGCAACGAACCGAGTTGTTTTTCGTTCAGTTGGCCGTGGATCTGTTCCTGAAGAGACTCTGAAAGTCCGAGAACAGCGTTCAGCGGAGTGCGCAATTCATGGCTCATGCTGGCCAGAAATTCATCCTTCAGCCGGGCTGCCTTGGCGAGTT
>JBDTOW010000620.1:0-3726 GCA_039933075.1 Verrucomicrobiota bacterium
ACAATGACCCGATTACGGAGCGCCATCGCGAGAGCCGGGCGCAGGTAGATTCAGGTTATTGACAATTCCGATGGAGGATCGGACCACAGATACCAGCCCGAAACCATCGGTTAAGCTGTGGGAAGTTAAGGTCCAACCTGCAGGCGGAAAAGGTGGAGAGGTCCGTTGGTTAGCCGGGGCAAAGTCTGAAAAGTGTTCGTCCTGGTCGCGCGAAGCCAGCCGGTCAGCGGCGTCCAATCGATCGCATTCGTGCTGAGTTCGAGTCGATAGGCATGGCCGAGAGTCGATGGCCAATTCAATTGCACCAATCCGCTTGATTGTTGGGCTGGGAGGGACAACGTCACCGACGAGGTCGCATTGGTTGGATTCGAGCCGGCAATGAATTCGGCGTAATCGCTCAGCCCATCGCCATCGGTGTCCGTAGTCTGAGTGCGTTGAGGCGAGACTGCTCCAAAGAATGCTTGCTCCCAAGCATCGGAGATTCCGTTGGAGTTCGCGTCAACGATTGTGTAATTGCCTTGAAAGAGCAGAGTTTGATTGGCCTCGAGCACGTTGGTTTGGGCAGGCGGTGTCGTGTAGTAAGGAACATCATTGAAGGTTAACACGTATTCGCCGGATGGCGCGTTGGTGATGACGACTCCTGAGCCCTGGCCGTTTCGGGAAATAGGTCCGCTCAGGGAGAAATTTGCCTGGGCGATGTTATTGCTGATTTGAATCGTGCCCGGCATAATATTCGTGACCGAGACGGAAATGTCGTCAATAAGCCAGCCCGGACGAGGATTGCCTTCCAGGCTAAAGAGGCCGTAATACCAGCCAAATTGCACCACGTTTCCCAGGTAGGGCGTTAAATCGATTTCCGCTTCTTCCCAGGATGCCGAAGCGTCGCCGAATTCTTCCAGTAATGTCCAGCCGCCGCTGCTGTTGGTCGAAATGTACACCTGGCCATATTCGTAGATGTCAAATTCCGAGCGACTCGTAAAATCGTAGCTTTGCCAGAAACGTAGAGTGGCCAGATTTCCCCCGGCCAGTTCGATGGCGGGAGTGACCAACATCGTATCGGCGGTGTCGATCGAATCGCCGGTGATATTGCTGCCCCAGGCATTCGGCGGGGAGTGGGCGGTAGTTTCCAAACCGTTTTGGGGAACGCCTAGTTGCCAATTCACATTGCTTAATTCGCTCTCGACGACAGACCAATTCGTCTGGCTGTTGTTATTGAGACCATCAAGACTATCGAACCACGGCGGCGACAGCGGCTTCAACGTGCGGAAGGTGTACAGCCGGCCCTGATTGTCATCGACGGTTGGGTTGCCCGCGTCATCCTGGCTGACGACCTGGTAATAGTAGAGCCGGTCAGGCTGCAAGCCCACCAGCGTCAATTCGTGGTCCGTCGCCAGGTCCGAGCCATAAGCAGTGCGGCCAAGAAATGTCGATTCACCGAATTGCACCAGCGCATCCGTTGGTTCGGAAGTCTCCCAAGTTACGGTGGCTTCCTGATATTCGGGAACGACATCTATGGCGGTGATGGCAGGTTTGCTGACGTCCACATCAGCGCTGGCGCGGATCGTTCGGTTGGCCGAGGCATCGAAATATTCGACCCAAACCGCGTCGCCGCCCCGGGCGCGCAGTTGGCCGCTGAAAGACGGATTGTTTGTGGAAACCAGAGTAAAGGATCCTCGCCAGATGCCCGGGTGAACGGTTTCTCCAAGGATAAGCAGCGTCCCATTGGTTTCGGTGTTACTAAAAATCTTGACACTGGTTTGTCCGCCGCTGGGCAGGTCCGAATCGGCAACCTCAACCGTCACTCGATCCGGTATCGTGTAAGCGGTGCGATCGAGCAAGACGGCTCCCAATCCGTTTACCCCGGGCGCCAGGAAACTCAGGATATTCCGCATCAGCACTGCGCGGTTGTTCGGCGCCTCATCGCTCCCGGACACGGCATCGAACGGGAAAGAAAGAAAGACCACCCGTCCGGGGCTATCTTGACCGGTCCTGGGGTAGCGCAAGCCAGCCACATGACTCGAGAGGATGTCAAAAAAGATCGGAGTGGCATTTGTGGTGATCGTTAACGTATCCGCCACGTCTGGGCTTTGATCGATGAGTTGCAAAAGGTCACTGTCGTAAGCCGAGTAATCCAAGGCCAAATCCATCCCGCCTGTAATCGGATCATTCTCCTGTCCGAGCACACCGTCGACTCCAGCATCCTCGGCAAAGGCGCGGACGTGAAGCACGTTGGTGCGGAAAGAGACATCCCCCAAATCGGTGAGAAGTTCCATCGAAGAAATGAAGAGCGAACCGCCGCCATTCACATAGCTTTCCAATGCCTTTTGTTGCGTTGACGAGAGAGAAGTTCCGCCTCTGAACAGGCTATCATTCAATCGCCAGATGACGACGCGGAATGGTCGCAGGTCATTGGTGCCGGGGGAAGGGGAACTCGGTTGCGTGAGGTCCCACACCTCATAGCTGATCTGAGTTTGATCGATCGCGTCGGTATAGTTCGTTAGCGGAATCGGGGGCGTCCCGAGCGTCGGATCGTCGGGCACATAAGCGTCGACCAACAAAACCATCGCGGCCGGTTTGGCAACAAAGTCGTAATTGGCACCGCCATTCGTGTTCGTGGCGCTGTTGCCGGCTTCATCCGCGGAAACCACAAAGAAATGGTATGTCACCCCGGCAGTTAAATTGTCCAATGCGACTTCATGGTCCGTGCTCAAAGCTCGGTTCGTTATTGCGAAAGAAAGATTCAGATTATTCGTGCCATAGAAGACAACCGAGCTGGCGGGTTCATCGGTTTGGAACGTAATCGATTCCCGGCCGAAACGGTTCGTGACGCTAATGTTTGCAATGACCGGCGGAAGCAAATCGGCAAGCGCTGTGGCGGTCCGGGTTCCCGCCGGCGCGAGGTCCTGGTATGTCGCTTCGATCGTATCGCCCTGGCGGATCTGTAAACGACCGTCCGCGATAGCCGGACCAGAAACGGTTGCCACGCTGCCCGTAAAAACACCGCTTGAGCCAAGTGGTCGAAGTGCGATCACCTCGCCATTGCTTTCAGTGGAACTTTTCAGCACCACACTAACCGAGGACTGGCCTGCCAAATTCAAGTCAATGAGTTTGAGTTGGACTAACCCGGGGACGGAGTACGCCTTGCGATCAAAGAAGAGGACGCCCGTTCCCGACGCTGGCAAATCACCCGAAACAACCAGAGCGAAATCCTGTTGGGGCTGAGCGCTTGCGGCTTGATGAATATCCTCGACGACATTGCGGGCGCGGACCCGGACCAAATATTCCCCTGGCAAAGGCTCCACCAGGTGAACCGCCTCGACGTTGTTGATATTGTCACCCACGTCGCCGCCATCGATTGATTCGCCATCGATGAATTGGTTGCCGCGATAGAGCTTGCCGTCGGGGGCGATCACTTCCAGGTCCAAATCGTTGACGAGCGCCGGAATCGCCGCGGGAAGTCCAGGGACATCGGTGTAGGTCAGCGTGATTTTTAGCGGTTGGGCAGAACTCCCAAGGACAATGCTCTTCTCGTAGATTTGGGCAGTGCTCAATAACTCTGTTTGATCAACAAATTCGTAGCGGCGAGTAGAACCGATGATCTGTGTTAGATCCACCCGGCCCCAACCCTCATCGAAATTAGGGACGGAATCGGTGCCATCAGCGTTGTCCATGTCGACGGCCGAGTTGATCAATGCGGCTTTGACTAACGCGGGGGAAGGCGTGACG
>JBDTOW010000621.1:0-3723 GCA_039933075.1 Verrucomicrobiota bacterium
CCCTGGGCCAGGACACGAGCGCATAAAATTTTGCTTGGCATTTCTCTTGCAAGGTCGTAACAAAAAGAGCGTTCTTTGAAATTCGCTGGAGTGTTGGATCCTCCAGCTTGTCATCACAGCTAAATGTTCAGGGAACCCCGTGAAAACCGGGGACGGTTGCGCCACTGTAACGGGCTACAAACTCCCATGGCCACTGGTCATCAGACCGGGAAGGCGGGAGCGCGGTTCGAGGCTCGGAGTCAGGATACCGGTTTGGCTGTGCTCGTCGCGGTCCCGATCACGGGACCAGCTTCTCCGACAAAGAGAAGGATGAGGCCAGTCCCTCGAACCGTTTTCGAGGGAGTTCGTTGAATGCCTTTATTCTCCGTCTTGCCGGGGTCTGAAGGTTTTTTTGTTTAGAGCAAAGGTTTTCAAACCTGTCGCTCGCAAGCTTTAAGATTTCTTCAGATTCGGCACTGGTCTCTCAAGCAATAACCCGGTTCGCCGTTGCGCGGAACCGTTTGAAAGATCAGTCCAATGCAAAAAAATTATCTTTCGTTAGTGGCGTTGATTAGTCTGTCGGTTGCTTCCTTGTCCGTCAGAGCGGCATCCTTTGCGGATGCTGTTGTTGGCTACGATCCTGGTTCGCTTTCAGGATCTGCTGTGAGCTTCACGAATGCGACTGCGGCCTTGGGCGAACCGTCGAGAGTGACCCCCGGCCCGTTCGGCGGTGCGGTCGATCCGTTTAACCCGCCTTACCTCGAATCGCAATTGGTAGCTATTGGTCAGGGTGGATCCGTCACCGTTCGATTCAATTCACCCATTCTGAATAACCCAGGCAACCCGCACGGTCTTGATTTCATCATCTATGGAAATGCGGGGTTCGTAATCACCAATGGGGACTTCTCCGGCGGCGGAATCACGGACGGCTCGCTCTTCGGCAACAACACCGGATCGACCCGCGTTTCGGTGAGCGCCGACAACGTCAGTTACTTCAGCTTGAATCCGTCGCGAGCGTCCGTCGTGGACGAGTTGTATCCGACGGATGGCAGCGGCGATTTCGCACGAGCCGTCAATCCCGCGCTGGGCAAGGTTGATTTCAGCGGCCAGGACCTTGCGGGAATTCGAGCGCTCTATGACGGCTCTGGCGGCGGAACGGGTTTTGACATTTCCTGGGCGCAAGACAGCGCGGGGCAGGACGTGAATCTCCCCGCGATCAATTTCATTCGCGTTGATGTCCTCACCGGCAAATCCGAAATCGACGCTTTTGCGGTGGTGCCCGAACCGTCTGTCTGGGCACTGGCGCTGGTTGGAACCGGCATTTTCTGGATGCGGCGCCCGCGCTTCATGGCGCAACGTTGGATGGTTATTATGCGCCCGAGATGAACCTCCGTTTTCGGAAGCAATTCGGCTGTCTGGCTCGAGACGCTCTTGCAAGGGTCCTGATCTGGATCTTTGACACTCTGGCGAAGAAGCGCCTCCCGTGGGGCCTCTGCTGCGGCTGGTCGCTCGGACAGTATGTGTTTAGCGCGCAGCGCGTCCTCGTAGCGCAGATTTGTAATCTGCCGTATCGCAGAATTGCATTCTGCGGCACGTCGGCAAGTGCCGGTGCGCTCGAACTTTCGGACGTTCTCCCGATTACAAATCGGCGATACCGCAGATTACAAATCTGCGCTACGCTAAATGAATACTTCGGACACCGCCACGCTCCTTTGGTTGCGGCTCCGTTGCGCGAGGAAAGATCGGGGCGAAGCAGATCGTGCATCGGTCTTGCGCCGTTTGTTATCTGTTGGATTTTGTCGTTGCCGGCGGTCGCCGACACAACCATCGAGAGTTTCGACGAGAACCCATTCTTCAACGGCTGGAAAATCTTTGGTGCCTCGGATTTGTTCCATTGGAATTCTACGAATCAAAATCTGGAAGTGACATGGAACTCCGCGCTGACAAACTCTTTTTTTTATCGACCCCTCGGCACGGTGCTCTCTAAAAGCGATGATTTTAGCTGCGGTTTCGATCTCAGATTCCAAGACATTCTTGTCGGGGTAAATCCGGGCAGACCATTTACGTTTCAAGTGACAGTTGGCTTCCTGAATCTGGCTCAAGCCACGACCACAAATTTTGCGCGGGGCACCGGTAACAACGCGGCGAATGGTCCGCGGAACGTGATCGAATTTGATTACTTTCCCGATTCCGGTTTTGGGGCGACAATTTCGCCCACGATTATTTCGAGCAACAATCAGTTCGCCACGACTTTCAATTTTCCGATAGAGCTGACCACGGACGATTGGTTTCGCGTGGTGTTGAGTTACACCGCAACCAATCAAACGCTCACGACCGACATTAAGCGGAATGGCCAGCCGTTCAACTCCATCAAAGAAGTCATACTCGACGATGGTTTCTCTGATTTTCGCGTCGACACGTTTGCCGTCAGCAGCTACAGCGATGGGGGCGCGGACGGATCGATCCTGGCGCACGGCACAGTGCGTGACCTCCAAATCATCACGCCCGGACCTCCGCTCGCCGGCTTAACCGGAGAATTCACGAAAGGCCTTTGGCAAGTCCAGTTCGTTAGTCGCACAAACTGGTTCTACACACTGGAACGCACCACGAGCTTTGAGTCGTGGACAACAATATCGCTCCGCGAGAGCGGCACAGGTGCATATCTCTTCCTTCAGGACGCTGCTCCGCCGCGTGACCGCGCCTACTATCGCGTCAAAGCAGAGCGACAATGAGCCGGAGAAGCGCGAATGAACACAGCGCGGCAAAGCCGAAGTCGAAATGGAGCACGGGTCTGTGACCCGCAGCAACCCCGCCAGTCACAAAGCGATCGAAACAATCCGCGAAGTTTTGATATTCGAACGTGCGGCGGGTCACAGAGCCGCGATCCGCGCATCCGGGTTCACCGGTTGTTTCAATCGCTTCTTCAGGATGAACACCCGATCTCAAACACCGCGATGCAACGACGTGGCGTGGGCTTTACTTTAATCGAGGTTCTCGTGGTGATTGCGGTGCTGTCTTTGATGGCTGCGCTGATCCTGCCGGTGCTTGGTCGAAGCAAGCTGTCAGCGCGCCGCATAAAATGTGCGAGTAATCTCAGGCAGATTGGAATCGCAACGCAAATGTACTGGGACGATAACGCAGGCTACACTTTTCGTTATCGCGGGATTTCAACCAACGGCGGAGATCTTTACTGGTTCGGCTGGTTGGAACGAGGTGTCGAAGGCAAACGCGCTTTCGATCCGAGGCCTGGCGCGCTTTATTCCTACCTTGGCAGCCGAGGGGTGGAGATGTGTCCTTCCCTCGATTACGCATTCCGCCAGTTCAAGCTCAAGGCTCTGGGTGCTGCTTACGGTTATGGTTACAATTTGTGTTTGTCTCCGCCGCTTCAAGAGCCTCCCTTGAATCTGGACCGAGTCAAACACCCCAGCGACTGCTCGGTCTTCGCCGACGCCGCGCAAGTGAACACGTTTCAACCCCCGGCCTCACCGCAAAATCCGTTGCTTGAAGAGTTTTATTTCGTGAGCACCAACGAGGCGACTGCTCATTTCCGCCATCGTCAAACGGCCAACGTGGTATTTTGCGACGGTCACGTGGGAAGCGAAAGACCGTTGATCGGCTCGCTCGATGCTCGGTTGCCTTCGCAAAGAGTCGGACGGTTGCCCACGGAAATTTTGATGGTTCCGTGACGTTCCGGCCGGCGAAAAAATAAACCGCTACTCGCCGACCTGTCGCTTGATAACGTCG
>JBDTOW010000622.1:0-3720 GCA_039933075.1 Verrucomicrobiota bacterium
TGCTGGTGATGAATGGCTGGCTTCGGTTTGGCGGGGGCATGGCCAATATCGCCGCTTCACAGGATCCGTCGCTCCCGTTTCCTTTTCCCAGGTTGGAAGCCGAAGTCGCTCCCGGAACTTGGAAAGCCGTGGACGTAACGGTGGGCGCGCCAGCCGGCAAGACCAAAACAATCCTTGTGGATCTGGAAGGGAAATTGGAAGAGGGCACGCGCCGGTTACGTTTAACTGAGGCCTTTGAGATTCATTGGGACCGCATCGCGTTAATGGAAAAGAAACCGAACGCACAAACAAAGATCACATTCATCACCCCCAGCGAAGCGGATCTCCATTTCCGCGGCTTCAGCCCGGCGCAAAATCTGCCGCCAGATTGGCCGCTCACACCGGACTACGACACAGTCAGCCCGAACTCATACTGGACGATTACTCCGGGCGGGTGGTGTACGCGGTATGGTGACGTCTCCGAGCTGATTGCCACTCGCGATGAGGGACTCGCTTTGATGAATGGCGGGGATGAATTGACGCTGAAGTTTGCCGCGGATTCTCTACCGCCGAAGCCAGACGGGAACGTGCGCGAATTTTTCCTTTACACTGATGGCTGGGATAAAGATTCCGATTTTCATGTGGCCACGGGCACGCAAGTAGAGCCGCTGCCCTTCCACGGGATGAACGATCAACTCTACGGCCAGGAGAAGCGGCCCCAGTTCCCGAGCGATGCGCTGCACCGAAAATACAACACCCGCTGGGTCGAAGGGAGAGTCCTCAAACAAATCGTAAAGCGCTAGTACCCACTGGACCGGAACATTCCGGAGTCTGAAATTACTGCAAGGGAGAATCCTCGTTGGGATCTTCGTTTGATCGGGATTTTTTCTTGTCTAACGCCTCCGCTCGGCTATCGTCCGATCCATTCCTATCGGTTAACGCGGGGATTCACATCCCGGACATCGGGTCGGGTCTGAAGGAATGGGCGCGCTACGACGCGGATATGTTTGCCCAATTAACCGATTTCACCTCCGAGCGGAGCACCACGAACGGATTCACTTGAAAAAGCAAATTTCTATCAGTACCAAAACATAATCGAAATGAAACCATTCCTCAGAAATCTATTCCGCCTGCTCGCCCTGATAGCCGGTCTCGGCTTGATACCGACTGGCCGGGTGACGGCGCAAACCTTCACGACCCTGCATAGTTTCACCAACGTTCCCAGCGACGGAGCTGAACCCATAGCGGGATTAATTTTATCGGGCAATACCGTCTATGGGACAGCGACTAGCGGCGGCAGTTGGGGCAATGGCACTGTGTTCAAGGTCAAAACGGATGGCACGGGTTTCACGAACCTGCATATCTTCGCTCTTGCTGGTAATGATGCTCAAGGTAGCTATACCAATTCCGAGGGAACTAGTCCGAGGGGCGAATTGATTTTATTTGGCAACACCCTGTATGGGACGGCGACTGCGGGCGGCAGTTCGGGCAATGGCACCGTATTCAAGGTTAACATGGATGGCACGGGCTTTACGATCCTGCATAGTTTCACGGCGCTTTCTCTTTTTCTCTCCGGCACCAACCTCGACGGCGCTTATCCGCAGGCCGGATTGATTTTAGCAGGCAGCGTTCTGTATGGATCGGCGCGTGATGGCGGTAGTTCCGGCTATGGCACGGTGTTTACCGTCAACACGGATGGCACGGATTTTAGGACCCTGTATAGTTTCACAGCGACTTCTGGTCCTTTTCCTCCGGCCAACAGCGATGGAGCTAATCCGGATGCCGGATTGATCTTATCGGGCAATACCTTGTATGGGATGGCGCGTTTCGGCGGCAGTTCGGGACGTGGCGCGATATTCGCCGTCAACACAGACGGGACGGGTTTCACGACCCTGCATAGTTTCACGGCGACCTCTGGCCTTCCTCCTTTTAGCAACAGCGACGGAGCTGATCCGCTTGCCGGCCTGGTTTTATCAGGCAACACTCTCTATGGAACGGCGGCTAATGGGGGCGACTCGAACTACGGCACAGTGTTCAAGGTCAACACCGATGGCACGGGCTTTACGACTCTGCATAGTTTTCCAGCAACCTCTGGTATTAATGTGCGTACCAACAGGGACGGGGCTCATCCGCACGCCGGCTTGATTGTGTCGGGTAACACGCTCTATGGGACGGCGGCTGGTGGCGGCCGTTCGGGTGGCGGCACGGTGTTCCAGGTCAACACCGATGGCACAGGCTTTACGCCCCTGTATAGCTTTACGGCACTCTCAAATTCTACCAACAGCGATGGAAGTTTTCCGCGGGCTGGCTTGATTTTGTCGGGCAACACGCTATATGGGACGGCGTTTGTTGGCGGCCGTTCGGGTTATGGCACGGTATTCGGTCTTTCGTTGGGGTCAATCAGCGCCCCGCAACTGACAATAACTCGTTCCGGAGCAAATGTTATTTTGACGTGGCCAGCCAATGCTTCCACGTTCACTTTGCAATCCACGCCAAGCCTCCCCGGGACGTTCACCTCTATTTCCGCCGCGACGAGTCCTTATACCTATCCCATTGTCGGCGCGCGACAATTCTTCCGCCTGATTTCAAATTGAGCGGGGCGCGACACCCCCGGAGCACCATGACTGACTTTGCTTTTTCGGTGGGCCGAACGTCGTCGCGAGTTGGCTTCTCAGGATCCCCGCTCAACCGACCTGGCTGGGATAAAGATTCCGATTTTCATGTGGCCGCGGGCACGCAAGTCGAGCCGCTGCCCTTCCACGACATGGAGGATCAGCTCTATTGCCAGGAGAAGCGGCCCCCGTTCCCGAGCGATGCGCTCCACCGAAAATACAACACCCGCTGGGTCGAAGGGAGAGTTCTCAAACAAACCGCAAAGCATTAGTGCCAAATTTTGGGATTGGCGGCTAAATGGAATCAATCAGACCAGGTTTCGCGGGCCAAACGCACCGCTTCAGCGATTGCTTCCTGGGAGATGCTGCCGCGCCATTCTTCGAAAATGCTTTTCCATGCCATGCCCGTGGCGACTTGCTCAAGGACATCGGCGACAAGGATCCGGGTGCCGCGAAACGTGGGCTGTCCGTGGCAAATCTTTGTGTCGGCGATGATATGACGACTTACCAATTTTTTGCTCATGCCAGCCAGATTATAACGAAGAGGAGCAGAAGTTAACAAAGGTAACGCAGAAGTGCTGACAAGCGCTGAACAACTGGAACGAGCCATTGCGCAAATGGGCCGGATGCAGCGAATCCTCGAATCCTATCGTGCGAATATTCTGCCCAGGAATTCTCCGACCTTCGCCGTTTTCGCCGAAGGCCCGCTGGATGGAATTCGCAAGTTGCAGGCCGAGATGTCCAAATACGTTGTCCATTCGGAACAGCGCGCCGCCACCAAGGGGTCAAAGATGACTAATGATATATGTTTCCGCATAAAATGGGTCGATAAGTCATTTCTGCCCCCTTGTCCTTGTCTGATCTCTCCGGACGAGGCAGTCAAGGTATTGTTTGCTTCATTTTCAGACCGGTTTCAACACATCTGAACTGCCAGGAAGAAGAACGACGAAGGGATTTGCCGCAGGGTTAATCAAAAGAGAACCTTTCAGTTTATTAGCGATGACAACATCTACAAAGGACTGCGAAACGAAAACGTAGCCCTTGTCTTCTGGAATTTTGAAAATTACCGGGGCCGCTGGAATCTTACTAAGATCATTCGTGCAGGCTCGGCCGGATCAAATAGGATACG
>JBDTOW010000623.1:0-3705 GCA_039933075.1 Verrucomicrobiota bacterium
GGAGAAGGCTAACGATCACCATCCCGAGAAACAAGTGTTTGCTCTCCACCGGTGTGTTTCGCATAAATCAGATCGAATGATCGAGTGCCCTCCCGAGCTTCGTGCTTGTTCCGTGATGTAATTGTGTTAACTTCGCCGCCCTTGTGGATATTAGAAACGAAATACTCAAGCGTCGCACGTTTGCCATCATTTCGCATCCGGATGCGGGGAAAACGACGCTGACCGAGAAATTGTTGCTCTACGGCGGCGCCGTGCAACTCGCCGGTTCGGTGACCGCTCGGAAACACCAACGCGCGTCCACTTCGGACTGGATGGAGTTGGAACGGAAACGGGGCATTTCGATCAGCTCGACCGTTCTGCAGTTTGAATACGACGGCTATTGCATTAACCTGCTCGATACGCCCGGCCATAAAGATTTTTCCGAAGATACTTACCGCGTTTTGACGGCGGTGGACGCAGTCGTGATGGTCATCGATGCAGGGAAGGGGATCGAAAGCCAAACCCGAAAGCTCTTCGAAGTCTGCCGTCAACGACGCGTACCGATCTTCACCTTCATGAATAAATGTGATCGGCCGACACTCGAGCCACTGGCGCTGCTCGATGAACTCGAGCGCGTCCTGAACATCGGAGCTTTCCCGGTGAACTGGCCGATTGGCAACGGGTCGGACTTCAAGGGCGTTTACGACCGGTTGACGCATCAGGTGCATTTGTTCGAACGGACAGTAGGCGGCGCTTATCGGGCGCCGGTTTCGATCGGGGGTCTTGATGATCCCTTGATTCGTGATCGGATCGACGAGGCCACCTATCGTAAAGTCACGGAAGAACTCGGCATGCTGGAACATGCCGGTGAATCCTTTGACGAAGAAGCCGTGCTCGCGGAGAAAATCACCCCGGTGTTTTTCGGCAGCGCGTCGAACAATTTTGGTGTGAAACTGGTGTTGGACGGCTTTCTTAAACACTCGCCTCCGCCTCGAGCGCGGCTCATGGCCGGCAATTATATCGTGCCCGAGCATCCGCATTTTTCGGGGTTCATTTTCAAGATTCAGGCCAACATGGATCCCAGACATCGCGACCGCATTGCCTTTCTGCGAATCTGTTCGGGCAAATTCGAGCGCGACATGACCGTGATCCATTCGCGCACGGGGAAAAAGGTGCGGCTCTCCAGTTCCCACAAACTTTTTGCCAACGAAAGGGAAACGGTCAACGAAGCGTTTCCCGGGGACATAATTGGACTGGTCGGATACTCCGACTTCGGCATCGGTGACACGCTGACGACCGATCCGTCGATCGTCTATAAAGAGATCCCGCGGTTCACACCGGAAACATTTGCTTTCCTTCACAATCCGAACACGGCGAAGTTTAAGCAGTTCCGGCAGGGTTTGGAGCAACTGCTGCAGGAAGGAGTCATCCAGATCCTTCACCTCAAAGACTCGACGGCGAAGGTTCCGCTGCTGGCGGCCGTTGGACCATTACAGTTCGAGGTGGTGCAATACCGGTTGGAGAGCGAGTATGGCGCGGTATCGCGGTTGGAGCCGGCGCCCTGGACGGTGGTTCGCTGGCTGCCACCCCACACGAATGAAGAAGAACTGGCTCGACTTCAGCTTCCGACGGGCTCGCGCGTCGCCTCCGACTGTGATCAGAAGCCGGTAATCCTGTTTCCCACCGAATGGGCCATGAACTATTTCGTTCAGACGAATCCCCAGATTGTTCTTTCAAGTTTGCCCCAGGAAGATGCTCCGGCTGGGTCGTGAGTGACTGGAAATCTTCAAGGCCACTTTGAAAAACTCCACCGGTCTGTTTTCCGGAAAAGCAATTTGAGGCTTAGGGAGCAATGGAACGTAAAACCCGGTTAAGCCCGCGTTAGCCCGTCGCTTGGTTCAGCGTTACCGTTGCTCGTGGTGCGGCCGATGATCGCGGTTCCAACGCGCCAAGGCCGCATCGCTAGTGTCTTCAAACAGAGAATTCAATGTCAGCGATTCAACATGGCCGTCACAAAACACCACGTTAGCCTTGCCATGGTGACGGGAAAGGCTGTTTCCAAACTGTTCAAAGAAATCAATCGGTCTACGCCTGAATAGCCCGTTGCCCTCAAACCCATCCCCAATAGCCATCATATCGCTGGGAGCGACTACTTCGGGCTCGCTGATCGGCCTAATGGATTTCGTATCTAGAGCGTAGTGGCCCTGCAAGCCGAACATTTTACTCGGGTCTCTCAGACTGTTACCGGTATACCGATCATCATTGTAGCCGTAGTTAAGCAATTCCGTGCTACGACTCGCAGCACCTCTCAGCATGGAATCAGCCCATCGAGCTGATGGGCAACGCCACACTCCTTTTTGGTGGAAATTCGTCGCCGGCTGGGAGATGCCAAACCCCTCACGCACCAGTTTGCCAGTCCAAAATACGTCAGAATCTGCTCCGCTTTCAGGCCTCGTCTCATTTCTGCCATTCACAGGGAAGCAGTGATTTTCCGAGAGATATGTCTGCAAACCTATCCCGAGCTGTCGCAGATTGCTCTTGCAAGCTGTGGACTGGGCGCTGGCTTTGGATCGGGCCAGGTTTGGGAGCAACAAAGCGACCAGCAAGGCGATGATCGCTAGCACGACGAGCAACTCGATAAGAGTCAGCGCATTGAGCTTCGGGGGAATGAGTCGTGCCTGCCGGCGCAGACGCCTCGGGGCGGTTGAAGGGCCACGCCGACCGAGGATCTTCAGACGCACCTTCATCGTATTCGTATCTGACAAGGCTCGAGCCCCAATCTCATGAAGCTGGTGTTCTGCGCTTAAGAAAGGGAGAGTTGCCGCTCAGCAAGACTAATGGCAGCCGCAGCCGGAGCCGCAGGAACCGGATTGAAAATCGTTCTCCGCCGGCAGCCGCCCAAGCTCGAATGTCTTGGCCACGTACTGGTCGACCGATTCCTGCATTTGCTGCATTTCCTGGCGTGCGTCGAGAAAACCCTTCGCAATCGGATTCGTCAGGAATGCCTCCCGGCGACTCTCAAACTCCGCGATTTCCTCGTTGGTCAACGGGAGACCTTGCTGTTGCTTGAGCTGTAGAGCCTCGCCCTGTTCGCTGAGGACCTGGTACTGTGACTTCGCTTCGTCATCGCTCATAAAAGCGGTTATCCGCTGATGAATCGTTTGAAATTCAGGCTGATCGAGAATGACCTGGCAAAGCTCCCGGGTCTTTTCGAGGATTGTATTGGTTTCAGTGATCGTTTGCATTTTGTTTTTCGCGAGCGATTTGGTCTCGTCCTAGGTTATCTGGTTCGTAAATAAATCGCAGGTTTCAATACACTACATTGGCGCCGCAAGCAATCCGAAATACGCGTTCAGCCACACGCTAGCCATACGCTTCAGGACGGGTTCAAGAAGGAGAGCCGACAGTTTGTCGGCTTCATTTAGCGTGCTGCCAGCGTCCCGCTGGCAGAAGCGAATCGGTGTGAGAAAGGATCAACACGCGCGGTTTCTGCCGGCGAGACGCCGGCAGCACGCTAGACACGCGGACAAGCTGTCCGCGCTCCTTTCGCGTGCTTTTTGACTCCACCTTGCACACGCCTGATTGACTCCAGGAAACGGCGCGACTAGCCTCGCGCGAATGTCACGACTGCCGTTTGAGTTATTTCTGGCTCTGCGCTACCTGCGTCCGAAGCGGACGTTTGTTTCGGTCATAACGTTGATCTCGATTATTGGAGTCACTCTTGGG
>JBDTOW010000624.1:0-3701 GCA_039933075.1 Verrucomicrobiota bacterium
GAGCCGCCGCGGACCGCAATCGTTGCTTGAGTTGACCCGGTGGATGGGGCGCGGCTATCACGTGGCGATCACTCCTGACGGCCCCCGCGGACCCTGTTACTCAGTCCAGGATGGCGTACTCGGGCTGGCTCAGCTCACGGGGTTTGCGATTATCCCTGTGTCCAATCACGTCTCCTGGAAATGGCTCGCAAAGGGTTGGGACAAATTCCAGGTTCCCCTGCCGTTCGCTCGTTGTCACATCCGTTTGGGGGTGCCAATCCTCGTGCCGCCCGATTCCACGGACGCACAAAGGGGGGAATTGCGCGGGCAACTGCAAGATGCCTTAATGGCGATCACAAAGGACTGAATTCACTCAGGTTAATTCTTCGCCAGTTGCGTACGGAACGAGGGTTTGTAGTGCTCGTAGCGGCGAAGAACCGATTTCACGTACTCGCGCGTTCCCGGGAAATCGATTTGTTTGATAAACGCAGCGCTGTTGGTTGCGGCTCCGCCTTTGATCCAACGCAGAACGTTGCCTCTTCCGGCATTATAATCCGCCAGGGCGTAGGCCAGTGAATTGTCCGTGTTGCCATAGCGTCCGATAAGCTTGCGCAGATACCACGATCCGGCCATGGCGTTCTTGGCGGGATCAAATAATTCGGCGTGGCGAAAATCCCGCAGCTTTGCTGCCTGGGCCCATTCCATCGCGGCGGGTTCGGTGATTTGCATCAGGCCGATTTCGCCGGCCCGGCCTCGCGCCCGGCTGTCAAACGCGCTCTCCCGCCAGACCACTGCTTTGACGAGGGCTGGGTCCACCCGGTAACGTTGCGAAGCACCAACAATTACTGCATCGTACTTCCGCTCGCGATTCTGATGCCAATAAAAATACACGAGCAATCCATCCAAAAGGAGGCAGGCGGCTAACACCCAGAGCCAGCGACGGTTCACGGCTGTCTCTTAGCTCATCGGCGCACAGGGGTCAAATGACATGTTGCACCCATTGCACCCAGTGAAGGAGCCAGTAAACGCAACCAGACACGGATCACCAGGGCCGTATCATTCAGCCGGTTTTGGATTTCGCTCACTGAGTCCAGCAGTGGACGGTTACTAGTGTGTTGACCGGCACGGTGACCATTACATCCACCACCGCCGGGTTGACCGTGGTGTTGTCCACCTGGGCGTCGAACGTCCGCTTGTCACCCGAGTCGGGGGTGAGCGTCACTCGGATCGGCACGTTGCGGGCGAAATCCCGCGCTTGAATCTTGATTGTTCGATTCGTGGTCGATCCGAAGGGCAGCGTGAAAACAACCGGTCCACTGCCGTTGGGTACCGTGTTGCCGGCCGCTTCGGTCACGCTGAGAGTCGGCACTGTGGTCGGAAACACCAGAAGATTGCCGCCAATCGTGGACACCCCGGTGATGCTGAAGGCCAATCCAGTGCGGATGACAGTGTCAATGCGGATACGGCCGAGCCCTCCGGTTCCAAGTCCACGGTTCTGCGTGTTGCCACCGATTGCGTCGAGAGTTCCCGCGCCTTCGACCTTGAACGAAACGAGACGGATGGCTCCGCCACTGCCGGCATTATCGCATACGCCGCCGGCGGCGCCTCTGGCCAACACCGAACCGCCGATTGCCACGCGTGTGTTCGCGGCAATTAACACGGCACCGCCGCCACCACCACCGCCCGCTGTGCTGCCCTGGCCGCCACCGCCGCCGGAACCGCCCACCAGCGGAATGAGCAGCGTGTTGCCGTAGATGCCATTGGTAGCATCCAAACCCAGTGTGCCGTAGGAGCCAGCCCAGGGAGTGTCAGTTCCGCCGCAACTGCCGTTGTTGCCGGCGACCCCGCCTCCCGGGCCGTAGCCAAAACCCGGTGGCACCTCCGCGCCAAATCCAGGTTTGCCGCCATCGAAACCGCCCGGCCCACCCAATCCGCCCGTGTTCGCCACGCGGTCACTGCCGCCCACGTTGATTGTACCGTTCACCACGACGTCGCCCTGAGACAGGATGAAGACCGGCGTGTTGCGGGCGTTGCGACTAAAGGTGAGCGTGACGCCGTTGCTCACCGTGAGGCTTCGGAAGTGCAGCTTGCCGTCATCCGGCAAGGTCAGGGTCGTGTTGGTGCCGATCGCAACGTCGCCCAGGCTGCCGTTGCTGCCCGCGTCGAAGCTCTGGCCAGGCAGCGTTCCGGCGAGGCCGAGTACGATGAGGAACGTCATCCCCGGCATGACACGCCGGAATGTGCTTAGCGCACAGCGCCCCATCGTAGCGCAGATTTGTAATCTGCCGTATCGCCGATTTGTAATCGGCAGAGCGTCCGAAAGTTCGAGCGGACTGGCACTTGTGGACGTGCCGCAGAATGCAATTCTGCGATGCAGCAGATTACAAATCTGCGCTACGCTAAAAAGATACACACGCCGGGCAGTCCAGGAGGAACCGAGTGTTTGAGGTTTCATAACTTTTGAGTTTGTTGAATTGGCATTCATAGTTCAAGGAGTGTTCAAGGCTTGGTGCGCAGTCGGAAAAAAGTGGCCGATGGCAGCATCGCCTCGCAGCGGACACGCGCGACGCCATTTTCCGAAGGCAATATTTCCACGGCAGCCGGAAACCAGTTCACGAGATCCGCGCTAGCCTCGACGAGGTACGCAACCTCGGCGGAGCCGGCCCACTCGAGCACGACGCTCCATCGCTCCTGAGCAGCATTCAAGCCCGACGGGGCCGTCAGTGCGACTTCCGGGATGGCCAGCACCTGCACCATCAACAGCACCACCCTGGAGCCCCCGGCGCTCGTGCCCACCGCCGCGCCGCTGGCCAGCACATCCAACCGCAGCACCACGACTGGCTGCGCCACGGTCAGTCCGGCTGCCGCCGGATCAAGACCGAGACTGACGGGCAGGATCAAACCCACTTCCGGCTGCGCGACGGTCAGGCCGTTTGCGATATCGGCGAGCTCTACGAAACCCGGCAATATCAAACCGACTTCCGGCTGACCCACGGTCAGTCCGATCGTGATTTCAGCGGGTCCAGCAATAGCTGGCAGAATCAAGCCCACCTCTGGTTGCCCCACCGTCAGTCCATTCGCGATCTCGGTGAACTCCCCAAGCGTCGGCAGAATCAATCCGACCTCCGGCTGCGCAATCGTGACTCCATTGGTCACGTCGCCTGAGAATGTGAGCACCGGCAAAATCAGCCCCACCTCGGGCTGGGCGACGATAAACAGGGCGGGCACCGAAGTGGCCAGCAGCGGATTGGAGCCAGCCTCCACTTCGACGCCATCCCACCAGCCGTCACCGTCCGTGTCGGGCTTGCGCGGGTCGGTGCCGAGGGCGAGTTCCTCGACGTTGGAGAGGCCGTCTCCGTCAATATCCGGATCGTCCACGTCGGCGATGCCATCTCCGTCGAAGTCAGCGTTGGCGGTAAATGGATTCGGATCAACGCCATCAATGATGCCGTCACCGTCCGTGTCGGGATTGAGCGGATTCGTGCCGAGAGTGATTTCTTTGTCGTCATCAAGACCATCCGCGTCGGTGTCGCGGCGATTGGGCGCGGTGCCGAGGGTGAATTCCTGTAGATTGGACAATCCGTCGCCATCGAGATCGAGCGCGACGTCATTCACGAATGGATCGAGGCCGTTCGCCAGTTCATAACCATCCGGCATTCCGTCGCCGTCCACGTCCGACGCCGGGCTGTTCGTCGAGACAAGGGTGACGATGGCTTCGATCG
>JBDTOW010000625.1:0-3698 GCA_039933075.1 Verrucomicrobiota bacterium
AGTTTTGATCAATGCTGGCGGGCTTTATCTCAATTTATCAGGGGGGAAAGCGCGCTTAGAGCGGCCCGCACCAAGGTCACGCTGAGAACGAGCATCTTCGTTTTCGTAGTCGGATGAATTTTGCTAACGGCCCGGTCTGGTTCTGACTTTCGCTGCTTCCACTCCGGGCCTTCATTCCATCAACGCGGATTCGGCGGGGAAAAAGTGCCAGAAAAAATATGGTGGCGAACGTCGAGGGTGAATCTTTTCCTGCGCTCTTAGCAGCGGAGGTGAGTCCGCTCTATCTGACGCCTGAGGAAGTTCGAGCCTCGTGACGTCACGTCGGCTGCTACCGTTTTGGACTCAAGGTTCGGTTAGCCGGTTGGAAGGCCGGCGAGACACTTCCGACAACAGTATATTCGCGCCTCTTTCATCTCCCCTTCCGACCTTCGTCGATTTCCTCCAACGGAGGCGTCGGCCAGAGCTTCAGCGTGCCGTTCGCATCCTCGCTGACAAGGAGGTTGCCATCGGGCGCGAAAGCGAGGACGCCGCCAGGACCGTAACCATGCCGAAGGGTGAGTGAGAGCCTGAACGTCCGTAGATTCCAGAACTTGACCAGCCCGTCATTGCTGTGGGTGACGAGACTCTTGTTGTCCGGCGTGAAGATCGCGCTGTAGGTGTCGCCTGAACTGGGCCTGAGCGTTCGTGCTTCGCGAGGATGTTCGGGATCGGAAAGATCGTACAGAGTCACCTCGGAATCACCGAGCGAAGCCAGCCAGTGGTCGTCCGGGGAGAACTCCACCTCGCTACCGAACGTGCTGTCTGCGTGCCGTTTCAGTTCTTTGACCAATCGCGCCCGCCGGTAGTCCCAGAGCCGCACGCAGCCGTCCCGGTATCCGATCGCCAGCAGGCTGCCGTGATTGGAGAACGCGATGGCTGCCGCCTCTTCGGTGGGTCCGGCGCCGGCGTCCCGCAGGAGGTTCCGTTTTTTCCAGGAACCCACTTCCCAGAAGGCCAGCCGGTTCGTCGCATGACTGGGTACTTCCGCACCGAAGCAGCGCCCGGCTGCCGCCATGATTCCATCGGGTGAAAATCTAATCGAACCGACCTCGAATCCGGTCTCGAGGCGCGCCGCAGGTTGCAAGCTGGAAGCCGCGTGTTCCCAGGCACGGGTTTCCCAAAGAGTGATCCCTCTTCCTACCACGTCACCCAACGCGAGCCAGCGACTGTCTGGTGAGAAAGCCATTCCAAGGGTCTCGTTCTGGTTAGAGACGAGATGAAGCTTTTGCGTACGCGACGACAGGTCCCAAACCTGAGCGCCGTTGAAGTCTGAATCTTTCTTAATTCCATCGTTCACAATCAGCCATTTGCCATCTGGAGAAACCACAAGCCCGCTCCACCTGGTTTTTGTCTCGATCAGCGTTTCTGGCGGTTGGGGGTTGGCACTCCACAGTTTCACTTCTCCGCCGGCCGTCGAGAAGATGGTCTTTCCGTCCGGGGCCAGCGCCCCGCCGCGCACAGGGCCATCGGCGCTGCGAATTATTCCCACCAACTTTCGCGAAGGGATGTCCCAGATGCGAACGGTGCCATCACCCGCGGCCGAAATTAGCTGTTGGCCATCTGCCGTGAATGTCAGCGAATTGATGCCGCCCGCGTGTCCTTCGAGGTAGAACTTCAAGGTGCGACTGTTGAAATCGAGGATGCTGATCCGCCCCTCGATGCCAGAGGTTGCCAGTAACGAGCCGTCGGGAGAGAGCGCCAGAGCCAGGAGATTGCCGGCCGAAACTCTGGAAAATGGCGTTAGCGGACGTCCACTGCCAGCCTCCCACACCGCACAGTCACCAGCCCCGTAGTGTGAGGTGGCAACCACGGTTTGCCCGTCCGGGCTGAAAGCGACTGCCGTTATGTTCCCGGCCTGGTGGTTCGTCCACTCCCAGTGTTCCGGGAACTGCTTGGGCGAAGAAATATTCCAAAGCGCCAACGTGCTTCCCCACTTCATTTTGTCCGCCGCGACCAGAAACCGTCCGTCCGGTGAAAGCGCCAGTGCCGCGACATTCCTGGGAAACGCTTTGAAACTCATCAGCAACTCCTGGCGGGCGACGTCCCACAGCGCGATCACACCATCGGCGCGATGCGCTGCCAGAAGGTTCGTGGCTCCGGAAGAGAGAGCGATGGCGTAGGATGTATCCGTTGCCTCCAGATTGGGAAACGGGAAGCTGTGCATTTTGTTCCCGGTGGTTGGGTGGAGGAGTTGAACCACGTTCTCGCAACACGCGGCCACAAAGCTGTGAGATGGAGAACTCACCAGTATCCTAACAGGATCATTCGTAACCGAGACTGTCTTCAGGCTTACGTCCCTGCAAAGATTCCCAAGGTATCGCCACTCAAACCCGCGCAGGTCCGGCTGGCCTGGCTCAGGAATATGCGCGTTCAGGAGCTCCTGGGCGCGCGGCAGACTGCCTTCAAGCCAGGCCTGGTAGGCTAGGTTCATGTCTGAGGTGTAAAATTCGGCCTCGGCTTGCTGGCGGAGCCGCGTTGCTCGAATGGCTTGCCAGGTACTTGCGGTGACCCCGGCCACGAGGACAGCAACGACCGCTGCCGCGGCCGCAAAGCCCACCTTGTGCCTGCTCAACGTCTTTTGAAATTCGTAGAGACGGCTGGGTGGGCGGGCCACTACCGGCTCATTGTTCAAGTGCCGCTTGAGGTCCGCAGCCAGTCCGTTGGCGGTTTCGTAACGCCGTGCGCGATTCTTCTCCAGGCACTTCATCACAATCCAATCGAGGTCGCCGCGCACTTGGGGGATTAGTTCCTTCACCTGTAGCAGTCGACGTGAGGAGGCGCTATCTGCGTCGGATCCGGGATTTCGGATTTCGGATTTTGAAGTGAGCCTCCTCAGGTCGGCTGCTAAGAGTGCGTGACTCAGTCGCGTGCTCGGCTTGGGCGGCTCTTTCTCCCGAATCGTCCGCCGTAGTTCATCCACGCCCAGCGCCAGCAGCGTCTTGGTGTCGAACGGCGTTGTGCCGGTGAGCAGTTCGTAGAGCAGCACCCCCAGCGAATAGATGTCGCTCCGTGTGTCGATGTCCACGTTCGTCATGGCCGCCTGCTCCGGACTCATGTAAGCAGGGGTTCCGAGCAATTGCTCGAACGTTGTGAAGAGGGTCTGGTCCGTGAGCTTGCCTTCCGTCGCCTTGGCGATGCCGAAATCAATCACCTTCGGAATCGGCACGCCATCGCTCACCGTCACGAGGATGTTCGAAGGCTTGAGGTCGCGGTGAATGATCCCTTTCTGGTGCGCGTGTTGAACGGCTTGACAAACCTGGATGACCAACTCCAACCGCTCTCGGGTGGAGAGTTGGTGCTGGTCGCCGTACTCGGTGATCTTGAGTCCGCGCACCCATTCCATGACGAAGTAAGGGCGGCCCGCGACCGTCGCGTTCGCATCAAACACCTTGGCGATGCTCGGGTGGTCCATCATGGCCAGCGCCTGCTGCTCGGCAGCAAAACGCGCGATCACGCTTTTGGTGTCCATGCCGAGCTTGATCACCTTGATTGCCACCTGCCGGCGCACCGGCGTGTCCTGCCGGGCGAGATAGACCACTCCGCAGCCGCCCTCGCCGATCTTTTCCAGCAGTTCGTATCGGCCAATCCGGTCGCCGGGTTTCTCCGAAAACGGGTCGGTCCCAAGTATTGACACATTTATCATTTCTTGACGTGATCCC